>CAZRQO010000015.1:0-10156 GCA_964602425.1 Candidatus Woesearchaeota archaeon
CCTTTTTGGCAAAAAACAACATTTGCTCCTGAAGCTTTTACTTTATCAACCATTCTACTGATTGTCTTTTCTTCTTCATTTAAAAAATTTTGCAATTGCTCTGGACTTGTAATAGAAATTTTAGTATCAATCTCAGGATTTTTCAATTCTAGAGGAAAATCAATCAAAGCTATTTTACAATCTTCAAGTCTAGAAGGCATATCTCCAGAAATCTTTTCTTTATCTAAAACAATTCCAGAAATTAATTCAGTATCCTCAATACCATCACCTTTAATCTTCTCAATCTTAATATCCTTTAAATTAACTTTACCATCTTTTTCTACTTGCTTAACTGCATTTACAATAATCTGCGCAAGTTTCTCTTTACTTCCTTCTGCTCCTTTTCCAGTCATAGCAGTCATTGCTATTTGTCTTAATACAGATTCATCATTCGGAGTGATTCTCAGAGATATTTCCTTTAAAATCTCTTGAGCTTTTTCAGCTGCTAATCTATATCCCTTTGTTATAACAGTAGGATGTATTTTCATATCAAGTAATTTTTCAGCATTTTCAAGAAGTTTTCCAGCAATCATAACTGCTGTAGTTGTACCATCACCAACCTCAGACTCCTGAGTCTTAGCTATTTCCACCATCATTTTAGCTGCAGGATGTTCTATTTGCATTTCATCAAGGATTGTAACCCCATCATTAGTAATAATTATATCATTTGTAGGAGAAACAAGCATCTTATCCATTCCTTTAGGCCCTAGGGTTGTCTTGACCATCTCAGAGACCATTTTAGCAGCTAAAATATTATTTCTTTGAGCATCTTTTCCCATAAGTCTTTGAATATCTTCAGGCATTAGAACTACTGGTTTGTTGGACATGGAATAAGAAACAGCAATTTATTTTTAAGCATTATTGTGCTAAAAAGATAATACTGGTATAGAATAAGAAAATTTAAAACATTCTTAATCCTTTAATTATTATGATTAATATTAATTTATTTAAACTAATTATTAGAGGAAGAGCAAGAAATGGTAGGAATTTAAAGGATTTTCTTGGTGAAAAAGATACTGATGAAGATATGGTTAAAGCTGCACGAAATCCAAATAAAAGAGTAAGATATCCTGGAGATTTAGATGCTCCTGGAACTGAAAAAAAATGTTATCAATGTCCAGAATGTTCTGGGTCAGGATTAGTAAGTGTTGAAGATAGGGAAGGAGTTGAATATTTACCTTGTGATTACTGTGATGGAATGCAGTGTTTTAAGGCACCAAGAGATTATTTTGAGGGAGAGTGTGATGAGAGCTGTGGATTTAATCGTGAACGACTAAAAGAAGACTGGCCAAATATGTGATATTTCAGATATATTTAATAATAATATAAACAATTTTTAATTATGAAAAAAGTTATCTTTATTTGTGGGATGAGTGGTGGAAAAAGAGATATGTTTCTTATAAAAAAGATTCTAAAAGAGTTTAAGATAATCTATTTTCCATATGATGTATGGCTTAATGAAACTATTAAACAAACTGCAAAGAAATTAAAAAAGTTTATTGATAAATTAAATTCAAAGAATAAAGTTAGTATTATTTCTGTAAGTGCAGGAGGAATTATCTTAGAATATTATTTAAAGTTTTTAGATAATAAAAAAGTAGACAAAGTTATAACTATCTGTTCTCCATTTAAAGGAACTTGGTTGGCAAAGGTTTTCTTTAGAAGTCATAAAGGAGTTCAGGAATTAAGAGAAGGTAGCAATCTATTAAAAAAGATTAGAAATAAAAAACTAAAGAAAATAAAAGAGCTAAATTTCTGGTGTTATTTTGACCCTATTGTTCCTGGAAAATCAGCAAAAGGGGGCCATCCAAAACATACTTTATTTTTCTTACATTGGATAACTCAATTTTGGCCACCAATAATTTACAAGATTAGAGAGTTTTTATGTGATTAACGTTTTTATTTTCTCTTTTAAACATTATTATAATCTAAAGTAACTTTCAAATGCAAAACAATCTTTATAAGCAAAAAACCCTCTAGAGAATTATGAACAGAATAGTAGTTGCAGATATAATGACTAGAGATCCTATTAAAATCTCTCCAGAAACAGACTTGCTTACATGCGCTAAGATTATGGTTAAAAAAAGAACAGGTAGTCTACTTATTGTTAAAGATAAAAGACTTGTAGGAATAATTTCAAGAAAGGATATTTTATGGGCCTTAATTAAAAAATCAAAAAAAGAATTATCTAAAATAAAGGCAATAGACATTTCTCCAAGAAAAATAGCTACAGTAAAACCAACTAGAACACTAGATTATACTATTAAAAAAATTAAAAAAATTAAACTTGCACGACTCCCAGTTATTCAAAATGGGGAACTTGTAGGATTAATAACAACAAAAGACATACTTCAATATAATCCTAATATTTTCCCAGAATTCTCAGAATACCACCAGATACGAGAGTGGGAACAAAAAGAAAAAAGACTTGTAAAAGCACAAGATAGAAGAATTACAGAAGGAATATGTAATGAGTGCGGAAATCAAGGTATTTTAGTTGAGATTGATGGAGAATTAATCTGCGAAGACTGTGCTGAGAACTAAGAAAACTATTTAAATACAATTTCTTTTTTGAATATAGATAAAATGCCAGGTGAAAAAGATAAAATTTTCTCAAGTAAGGTAAAGTACTCAGGAGTATTTATATTCTCAAATTTCTATAAATTCTGTTATGATTGGCTAGTAGATGAGTTTGGATTAAAAGTAGTTGAAGAGAAGTATACAGAAAAAATAAAAGGAACTTCTAAAGATGTTGAGTTTCATTGGGTTGGTACTAAAGAAGTAACTGATTACTTTAAATTTGAATTAAAAGCTAAATTTAAGGTAGATGGAATGGAAGATGTAGAAGTGGTTCAAGACAAAATTAAAGCAAAAATGAATAAGGGAAGAATTGAAGTAGGCATCTCAAGCACCCTTATTAGAGATTATAAGGGAAAATTTGAACAAAATGCCTTTAAAAAATTCTTAAGAGGCATATATGAAAAATGGGTGATTTCATCTAGAATTTCACAGTATGAGGAAAAATTAGTAGGAAATAGTGATGAGTTCTTATCTCAGATTAAAGCCTACCTAGACTTAGAAGGAAAAAGATAATTCTATATATTTTATAATACCGAAATCCTTAAATAACATTTCTATTATGTTTTCCTATGAAAAAGGTATTATTACTAACACTGCTAATCCTGCTTATTTTACCAACAATCATGGCAATTGATTTAGAGATAAAAGAGAAAGATTCAAAACAAGTTATGATTATGGGGTTGGATACTCCTGCAGTTTTTAATTTAGAGATAACTAATAATGGAAAATCAGATGAATTTTCTTTTTTTAATCTTATTGGATTTGATATGGAGCCAAAAGAGCCTGTGCAAATAGATAGTGATAGTACAAAAGAAGTTACAGTTATTTTTTATCCAAGAAATATAGAACTCAGAAATTATTATGGTCTTCAGTATTTTATAAGGGCCTCTGACTCTTCAGAACAAACAGAGAGATTAACAGTCAAAATCCTTGATTTAGAAGATGCTTTTGAAATAGGAGCAGAGGATATTGATCCTGAATCAAACACCTTACATGTTTATATTCATAATAAAGAAGATTTTGATTTTAAAGATCTTAAAGTAGAATTTACTTCTAAATTCTTTGAACTTGAAGAAGAATTTAATTTAGGTCCAAATAAAAGAAAAGATTTCACAATTGAGCTTAATAAAGAGCAGTTTAAACAATTAATTGCTGGATTTTACACTTTAGAAGCAAAGGTTAGTATTAAAGATTTAACTGCAAAACTTGAAGGAGTTATTGAATTTGTTGAAAAAGATATAGTTGAAGAGACAAAAAAAGAACAAGGAGGAATTATAAGTGTAATTTTAATACAAAAAACAAACAATGGAAATAGCATTCATAGTGATGCAATAATCGTTGAAAAAAATATTGTTTCTAGATTATTTACTAGTTTTGATCCAGAACCAGATGCAGTAGAAAGAAAAGGAACAGCTATCTCTTATACATGGAATAGAAATATAAAACCAGGTGAGACAATCCAAGTAAGAGTAAGAACTAACTGGTTATATCCTTTACTACTAATTATTTTTGTTGTAGCAATAATTGTTTTAGTTAAAAAATCTATATCTACAGATGTTATTGTAAGAAAAAAAGTCTCTTATGTAAAGGCTAAAGGAGGAGAATTTGCACTAAAAGTAACTTTATTCCTTAATTCCAGAGCTTATGTAGAGAGAGTTAATATTATAGATAGAATTCCACCTTTAATGAAGGTTTATGAAAGATTTGGAGGAGAAAAACCTTCTAGAATAAGTGAAGAAGCAAGAATAATTGAATGGGATTTTGAAAAACTAGAACAAGGAGAAATAAGGACTCTTTCATATATAATTTACTCTAAGAAAATTGGAATAATGGGCAAGTTTGCACTTCCTCAAGCAACTGCTATTTATCAAAGAAATGGAAAAATAAAGGAATCTACTTCTAATAGAGCATACTTTATTACAGAACAAAGAAGAGGCGATGTAGAGGATTATTAAAATGGCAACAAAAACAGTAGAAGAAAAAGTAACTAATACTGGGGCTATTATTTTAGTAAAGGATCCAAAAGAACCAGATACTTATCATGTAGAAGAGAGTAGAGGGGATCGTGCTTGGGATGAAGGAACTATTTTTTATCCAGCTAAAGAGATTGGAGGATATTTAAAATCAGTTGAGGGTCATTATTTTGTTGTAAAGCATCAGATAAGTGGAAATGGAGACTCTTCTGAAAGCATAGTTGGAATAGCTCATACTGAAGAGGCATTAAAAGATAAAGTTTATGATTGCGCTAAAAGATATTGCGAAAAGTTTGCGAAATTATTGAAAAAGAGCTTTATTGACCAGACTGATGATCCTATAGTACCACAAAATCTAGAAGATTTAGAAGATCCAGGAGAATCTCAAACTCTATTTCTAAATAATCATAACCTTTAAAAATTAAAGAACTATTTCTTTAGTATCCCTCTATGCGAGCGATTGTGTTCGGCGAGTATCAGTGGGATAAGGAGTATCCCTCCGTAGCTCAGTGGTTAGAGCGCCTGGCTGTAGACAATTAAGGATAGTGTCTAGGGTGGAGATTCAATTTATGATAACTATGAAACCTGATTAGCCAGTTCCTGGAAAGCAGAACCCGGGAGATCCCAAGTTCGAATCTTGGCGGGGGGATTTCTTCTCTTAATAGTAGTAACAAGTAGAAAGATTTAAATAGTAATTCGCCTTATAGATATTATGGAAAATAAAACAACTGAATGCGAAAATTGTGAAAATAATAACATTTGGAAAGCAGATTATTGTTTTACTGTTCAAAATAAAAAAGGAGAATGGGTTACCTTAGACAAAACCTATTTTATTACAGCATATAATGCCCAACATGCTAGAATAAAATCACAAAATAGATTTCTAAATGAAACAAGTGAAACCTGTAGTGATGTTCATGAATATTTAAAACAACCAAGAATTGTTATAACTAAAGATACATCAAGAAAAAGTGAAAGTGGGAGCATTAGTCTGTGTCCCATTTCATTAGAAAAATTATTAGAGATAACAAATAAAAAGGCTAGTTAGAGTAAATTAATCTTTTTTTGAAGAAAAAATAAGTCTAATTTATAAATAAAAGTTTTCTTATTTTAATATGACAAAGAGGAGAAAAAGATTAAGCATTTTTAGAATTGTTCTTGAGATAATAATACTATATCTTTTCTCTGGCCTAATGTTCTCTCTAGGATATATTACAGGAATCTTTTATTTAGTCACAATTACTCTGGCACTATTTAGTGGAATTCTATTTAAAAGAAAGAATATCTCATGGATGATTATCTTTGGTACAATCCTGTCTTATTTTGCAGGTAAATATGTTTTAGTAACTATTGGGAATGCTCTTGCAGGAGATTTAGTTGGAGCAGGAGTATTTGGAATAATTGCACTCCTTTTATGGAGTAAAGGAAGAAAACTAAAAAAAGGAAAAAAATAAAATATTTTTAATGTGTTCTTTTAATCTCCGAAATACTTAAAAACCCCATATTTCTTAAAGATGCAATAAAAACAAGAGGTTGTTTTTTAATGACAAAAGATTTCAAAGAAATCGACGAAAACGAAGAAGAATTCATTGATGATGTTGACTCTTTAGACCTTGATGACTAGAGTCAAATTTTATTTCTTTTTATTTCATTTTTTTAAACAGTAAAAAGAAGAATCTTATTTATTTATTCTAGTTCATTCTTGTATTTCAAGAAGAATATTATTATTACTCTTATCTAATTCCTTATCAGAATAATCAATTAATAATTCAATGTCTTCTATATTCAATTTACCCACAAAAATATTACTAACACTTATAATTTTTCCATTACCTATTTCTAATCCTTCTAACTCTACTTCTGTTAGAGTATCATCTTTCATATTAACCTTAATTAAAGTGGATTTAGATTTTTTCAACCCTAAATTTTTAACTGTCATCTCTAAATCTAAATATCTTCCATCCATTTTAGCAGATGCATTTTCAAAAATCAAATCAGGATAATTAGGAGTTGAATAAAGTTCATTGATTAAATTAGGAATATCATCTCCAATTGTCTGTTTACACTTAGTATAATTATACATTATATTATTCGGGTTGTTTGAGTGAATAAATCCCAGAACATGAAGAAGTTCATGTATAGCAACATTTGGTCTTTGACAATCTGAACTTTTTAATAAAAGAATTTTCCCGTGCAGAATAACATTATATACTCCAGCCATAATTGTTTGCGTAGGTCCCCCTTCTCCTGCAATAAACATCCCTCCTTCAAACTTTGCTTTTTCATCACATGTAACAGTAATATCTTCATTATTTAAAACAGGATAAAAACTTAATACTGTAAGGTTCTCCATGATATCAAAAGCATATCTCATATCTTCTTGTTTTTTTATGTTACAATCACTTATTTTATAGGAAAGCTCTTTATTTTC
Source organism: Candidatus Woesearchaeota archaeon (assembly GCA_964602425.1). Taxonomy (GTDB): domain Archaea; phylum Nanobdellota; class Nanobdellia; order Pacearchaeales; family GW2011-AR1; genus WJLC01. The sequence goes on from CAZRQO010000015.1 coordinate 7,024, forward strand.
AAATCTCATATTAGAATAGAATTGCATATCACTAATACCCCCACCAAAAGTAAAATTATAATTTAAAGGATTAGAAGTAAATTCTAATTCACTAAAAGGCATAAAATAATATACTCCTATTAGCATAAGGACTATTATTACAAAGATTGCTCCTAATATTGCTTTGATACTCATGGTTATTTTGTTCTCAAAATAAACATTGACCAGAATTTATTTTGATTCTTATATTTTACATACTTCTTGTTATATAAATTTAATCAAAAAATAAAAATAAAAAGATTTAGAATTCGCTCTTATTCGCTCTTTTCAGCAGCTGGCTCTGCCTCAGCAGATCCTTCAGGTGCTTCAGGAACTTTGTCTTCAGATTTTTCCTCAACTTTTTCCTCAACTTTTTCCTCTTCGGGTTCAGCTGGTTCTGAAGGCTCTTCTGCTTCCTCTTCTTTCTCTTCTGAAGATTCTGCAGCTGGCTCTGAAGCTTCATTTGTTTCCTCAGTAGGTTCTTCTGTTGGTTCTGCTGGTGTCTCATTTGCGCTTTCTTCAACAGTTTCTTCTTGAGGAGTTTCTTGTTTTTGTTCGTCTTCTTCCATTTTTTTACCTCGCTTTAATTTATTGTCAAACGGAAAAACGTTTTTTAAAGGTTTGGGATTACTCTTTAGTACAAAACATAAGGCTTATTAAGTTAAAAAAATATAAGTAAATATGACTAAGTTATTAGACTCACAGAGGCAGGGAATTATATTATTAATCATTGCAGTTCTAATCTGGACTCCTCTTCCAAATATTTTACCTTGGAAGAGCCTTGCAGCAATCGCACTTGTAGGATTAGGGTTGTATAATCTTCTTTTGAATTAGTAACATTTATATATTCAATAAATTCTGAAAAATAATAGAAAATTCAAGAATTTTTTATACCTTATTAAAATGGTTGGAACATCTCTTAGACCAAATCAAATTAAAGCAATATCTCTCTCTGAAAAATATGGAAAAATAATAGCAAGAGAACTTGAGGGGATTGTAGAAGATTATAGAAATGGAAGCACAATTCCTGAAATGATTAAAAAATATCACATTGGAGAAAGATATGGATTAAATACTGAAAGATGTTGTGTTACATCTATGAGTAATGCTTTAGGAATATTATTATCTAAAGAGGAAAGAAGAGTTCTTGAATCAGAACACCATAGTAAAAAGGCAATAGAATTGTATGAAGAAGGAGTAGGATTATTTAGTCTAAGTGAAGAAAGAATGCAAGAAATAAGAAGCAAAGCAGGTAAAATCGGAGGACAAGTTAGTTATAGTAAAGGAAAAGGGTTTTTTGGTTTAAGTAAAGAAGAAAAAAGAAAAAATAGTAGCAAAGGAGGAAAATCTTCTGCTGTTTCTCAAGGGAATGTTTTGTTTGAAGATGAAGAAATAAAAGCAATTCAAGAATTATCTCAATTTCTAGAATATCAAAAAGGAAGTCGTATTAGAACTACAAAGATAGCAGAATTACTTAACCAAAAATTTCATAATGGAAAAAATATTAGGAATCAAAGATCAATTTCAAATCTTTTATTAAGATTAAAAAAGCAGGAAAATTAGAAAAAGTTGTAGTTGATCAATAATATTTCTTTCTTATCTTTCTTATCGCTTTTTTATATTTCGGGTCCTGACTCAAATCCTCCCCTCTAAAAGCCCTTTTATAATCCACATATTCCATAACACTAAGAATAATTAATATTTTCCCAAAAATTATAATGCTCCATCCAACCAAAACATTAAATCGTATTCTATAAACCAGAAAAATTCCCATAAGGGCTATGATTGTTCCAATTAATAAGTATCTCTCATATTTTTTCATTTTATATATAGGGAGATATTTTCTATTTTTTTAATAGGTTTCCATTTAAGAAATTTCCAGTAGTAGGAAATAACTCTTGATTTAGGTTTAAGTTCTTTTCTAAGCTTTTTCTCTAATTTAGTCATAATTGTACGAAATTGAAATAACATAATTATATTGTATTTTCTAAAATTAACATTCCAGAAATTCTTCCAGTGAATAAAGGCTTTTCCTTTTACTCCTGCTCTTTTTACTCTCCATCTTGATAATAATACTAAAAAAGGATTAATCTCATAACCATGAGCCTCTGCACCTGCTCTAGCAAGAGCAATAACAATCCTTCCATCTCCTGAACCAAGATCTACTGCCTTATCTCCTTTTTTTACTCTAGCTAATTTAATCATTTTCTTAATCTTTTTGTTGCTTGTTGGTTCAAAAGGAGCTCCAAATAAAAAAGGCCATAAAAAGAATATAGAGAAGACAATCGCAAATAAAATTAAAAAAGAAAGCATCCACCAATTTATCAATAACATTTTGACTTATTTAAAGCCCTTTCTTCTAAAATATAAAACCGCCCAAGAGCCTAATAAAATCCCAATAACTGTAAGAGTAAGTATCCCTGTTCCTGATTTAGCAAATCCTATTGCACTACCAGTAATTCCAGAAAAAAATCCTGTTTCTTCTTGAGGAACATCATTTCCCTCTTCTGGTTCTTTTATTATTTCTGGCTCTTCTACTATCTCTTCAGCAGTATTAATCACACAAAAAGATCTAGTTTCACCTTTTTCTAATTCATTTAATCTGATTCCTTTACCACATTTTACTCTCTCTTTCTCTAAACAGGTTCTACTCTGTGTTCCTTCTATACACTCCTCCCACTCACCCCAAAGAGTACAATTCCATATTGTTTTACAGCTTCCTTTACTACTAGAAGGGGAAGAAGTGATTACTTTTGGATTAACAGTAACAAAGTAAGTTTCTGAACTTGAAGTATAATTCTCTGTTTCTGCATAAACTGCAGTTATATTATATGTTCCTGAAAGCATAAAGGTGTTTGTTGAAACATTTTTTCCGCTTGAATTAACAGGGGTTATTAAAAATCCATCTACAAACAATGCGGCATTTCCTTCTCCTATACTAACATTCCCTTCAATAAAAAATAATTCCATATACTCTACAGTAAGGTTATCAGAATTTCCATTAAGATATAATTGAACTGAGCTTGGAATTTTATTTACTGTGACTATCTCAGTTTCAGAATCAGCTGATAAATTAGCAGTTTCATTTAATGTGCAAGTGTAATTATATATCCTG
>CAZRQO010000016.1:0-7834 GCA_964602425.1 Candidatus Woesearchaeota archaeon
GATATTAATAACTTTTTTTTGTTTAAGAAAACTAAAACCTTTTCCTATACTTGTTTTAAACTCTTTTTTTATATCCCCCTCTTCTTTTATCTTAATTATGTTTTTACTGCCTTTAATCTCAATGTCTCTATCATCTCCATCAATTCTAACAATATTATCATCACCTTTTATTTCTACATCTTCTACATTACTTACTTCAATTCTATTGTCTTTTCCTCTTATCTCTATTGAATCCTTTTCATTCATTTTAATAAAAATCAGAACAAAACTCTATTTAAAAGCTTTATTTCATTACCATACAAATAAAACAAGACCAAGAAGAATTACTAATATCTGAAATCCATTAATAAGATAAACAACTTCTTTTTCATATGCTTTTTTACTTGGTTTAATCTTCTTTAGTATCTTTATAGCAAGATGCTCTAATCCATATATTTTCTTATGAGGCATATCTAGACTTCCATCTTGTTGAGGAATTCCAAAAGAGTGTTTTTTTAGTTTTCCTCTGACTTTTAACACAACCTCTATCATATATGGAATAAAAAAGAAAATTGCAATTTTTTCTATATTTCCTATAATTGCTATTCCTGCAATTAAAGCACCTATTGAATAAGTCATAATATCTCCTGGAAAAACCTTTGCAGGATACTTATTAAATATCCAAAAAGCAAATAGTGCAGCAACCATACAAAGAGCAACAATACTTATCCAAGCACTTCCAGAAACATAAGTTACATAAGCTAGGGCAGATAAAATAATTATTCCCTGGCTAGCTTCTAAACCATTCATACCAGCTATAAAATTATATGTTGTAGCACATCCAGCAATTCCTAATGGAATTAAAAACAAAGGATACCATAATCCCCAATTAACTGTTCCAATAAAAGGAAGAGCCATACTAGAGACACCCGCATTAATAACCATTAAAGGAATAGCAGCAAAAAAAGCAAGAAGAATCCTTGACCTAGCAGATAATCCTCCATGAGCCCATCCAAGTAAATCATCAACTAATCCAACAAGACTTAATATTAAAATCACACAAAGTAATGAAAAAATATGTAAAGAGACATCAATTCCATCACCTATTACAAAAGTCTTTATAGCAATATAAAATAAAATCCCTAAAATAAATGCAAGAACTACAACAATTCCTCCAGAAGAAGCAACATTCTTAGGATGATTTAATTTATTCATATCCTTCCATAATAATCCTACTTCCTTGCACTTTCTTATCCAAAATGGAAGAACTAAAAAAGCTATAAAAAAACTAAGGAATATTGTAAGTAATATTAATGGATTCATAGTTTTTCTTATTATCTAGTGTTTTTAAAATTTATGAATCAAAAGAATATAGGAGTCAAATATACTTCCATTGCTGCAGCAATTATTAAAATCAATATTGATATTGAAAGCAGGATTACCACATTCTCAATAATTCTTAAAAATTTCTTATCTTTAATTCCATGTCTTATAGCCCCAACACCAAATATCCCCCCAGCTAGAGCAGTTATAAAATATGCTGTAATCTCTGGAAATCCATGGATCATGTATCTGGCCAGCCCCAGAGGAATATTAGATATGCTATATTTAGTAAAAATTCCTATGGCTCCTGCAATCACACTGGCATTCCAAGCTAAAACAAATATTGCTCCTGCACCAAAAATAAGAGAGAATATAAGAGTAAATATCATAACATAAACATTATTCTCTAAAATTGACAAAAATCTGACTGATTTTGTTGCAGCTCCTGTAGCTTGCACTTTTGACGCTGAAATAGCATATTTAGAAACACAATCATCTAAATTTGTTCCAGGATTATTAATCATACAATAAGTCTCTATTTGTGCATTAAATAAAACAGAATTCTGTAAAATCATATACCAAAAAGCAAAAGCAATAATAAATCCTAAAAATAACCACATAAAAGAGTATATAGCATCTTTATGCACTTTCCATACTCCAAAAAAACCAGTAACTTCTTCATCTTCTTGCTCTTCTTGTTTTATTAAATAATACATAAATGGAAGAGTAAACATAACACAAAAAGTAACTACAATCATTCCAGAAAACTTAGATAAAACCATATCTCCTGAAAAAAACCAATTTACTAATAATAATGAAAGTGATGCATACACTAAACCTATAAAAAACATTTTCCAAGGACCCTTTGAAGATTCCCTTGGATTAATAATCATCTCTAGCATTATTATTTAAAAGTAATAGGTTTTTTAAACTTTAACTAATTTTATTCTATATGGATAAACAAAAAAAGTTTAATCAAATAATCAAGGATATTAAAAGCATAAAAATACAAGGAGCGAGAAATATAGCAAAAGCAGCATTAAAAGCTTATCATCTAATTCCCACAGAAAAATCTAAAAAGAGTCTTCTTTCTTCACGTCCTACAGAACCAATGATGGAGAATGTTTTAGAAATGATGGAAAAAAAATCCTATAAAGAAATTCTATCTCATTTTGATTCAGCCCAAGATGAAATAAACAAGAATGTTTTAAGATTAATTAGAAACAATGATGTTATCTTTACACATTGTCATTCAACAAATGTTATTAATTCTCTAATTTATGCAAGAAAACAAGGTAAAAGAATTTTTGAAGTTTATAATACTGAAACCAGACCATTATTTCAAGGAAGAAAAACCGCCAGTGAATTAAAAAAAGCAGGAATAATAGTGACAATGTTTATTGATTCTGCTTTAGGCATAGCTTTAAGCAAGGAACAAGGAACAAAAAAAGCAGACAAGGTGTTTCTTGGAGCAGATGCAATAACAAAAAAGGGAGTTCTTAACAAAGTAGGAAGTGAATTAGTAGCCCAAGTTGCAAAAAATAACAAGATTCCTATTTATATTATTGCAGATTCATGGAAATTTACAAATGAAAAAGTTCCAATTGAACAAAGAGAATTAAATGAAATATGGGATAGGGCCCCTAAAAAAATAAAAATAAAAAACCCGGCATTTGAATTTATACCAAAGAAATATATTATGGCAATTGTTTCTGAATTAGGAATCCTAAGTTATGGTGCTTTTTTAAAAAAGGTTAATAAAAATTAATTATTTTTTTGATGTTCAAGCATTGTATCTGTTAATTGTTTATTAATATCATTTAAGGCTTTATTTAATTCCTGTCTAGCCTCTTCTAATTTTTTAATCTGTTCTTTGATTATTCTTTGTGTATCTGGAATATTCTTTTTTACTAAGTGTCTTCCTCCAACATCAACAATTAATTCTTCTGAAATAAGTTTTGTTTTAGCAAAAATTCCTCTTCCAATAGAAGATAAAGTCTCTTTTCCTTCAGAGCCTTTTAATTCTTCTAAATCTAAGCTCAAAGAACTCATATTCAAAATTGCTTTTTCAACTGCTTGTAATTGCTGTTGAATATTTTGCATCTGCTGTTCAAACATGTTTAATTTAAAAAAAAGTTCTTGTTGATTTTTTTCCATAGATTTACTCACTTAAACTACTTTTAAAATCTTTCTAAGAATCATCCCAAAAACTAATACAAAAATAAGATAAAACCAAAACCAGCCCAGAAACCCAAAGAATTTAGGATCTCCAATTAATGTAAAATAATCCATAAACCACCTAAAAGATAAAATAAAAGGAATACCAGTATAAACTATAGGCCTCATACTTAATTTCATCATCTTCATACTAATGGGCATTAATTCTTTTTGAATCTCCATCATTTTTTGAGGATCATGACGAAACTCTTTTGTTTTTTTATTGATTTCTTTTTGTCTAGCCTTAAGTTCTTTAATTGTCGCTTGATCTGTTGCATGTTTTTGAACAAGAGTAGTTATTAAAGCAATAAGAAAAACAACAAGAAACATCCCCCCTAATAGATTCCAATTTAATAGAACTCCTAATGTGGGGTCTAAAATAGCATGAATTGGGCCACTTATCCAAGTAGCTCTAGGCCAATAAAAAGCAATTACTAAAGATAATAACATAATAAAAAAAAGTACCTTAAAACTTCCTTCTTTTCCTTTTTTCTCTCCTATTGATGTTTTAATAACATCTGTGTTATCTTTAGAATCCATTTTTTTAAGAACCAAAATCACCTTTTAAACTTAACCTCCCATGAATTTTCTCATCATAGGATTCATATCTGTTTGGTGTTGTTGAACAATATTCTGATAAAGTTGGAACATAATCATAATTACTAATAAAATAGCAGTTCCTGAGACTAGGGCTCCTAATAAATTAGTAATAGATGCTAATAGACCAATGGCCAGCCCCCCCATTATTGTCAGAGGCATTATATACCTGTTTAAAATACTCTCAAGTATTCTAATATCTTGTCTAAACCCAGCCACTTGCAATCCAGAACTAGCAATTTTCTCTGCCTGGTTTTTTGCATCCATTCCAGATGTCTTAACCCAGAATACAGCAAATAAAGTTGAAAACAACATAAAAAATAATGTATGTGTCAGACCCTGCAGTATAAGTATCCAACTAAAACTTCCACGAATAGTTAATTCAAGTAATCTATTGGACCCAACCCAGAAAGCAAATCCAGATATAGCCTGACCATCAACAAATCTTCCTAAGAATGTAAAATGAGAGGCAATTTTAGCAAAACCAACACATTCTCCTACATTAGTAAGACATGGTGCTGCAGCATTCTCAATAAGACCCCCAAATAATTGAATATTGGCCACTAGAGCAGCAGTTAAAATAACTGGAATAACAGATGCATAAAAGAAAGATAAAGGCCATTTAACACTATACCCTCTAATCCTTCCAAAAGAAAGAGGAATTTCTACTTTAAGTGACTGAGCCCAGACAACTATCAAGAATATTACAATTGTGGCTAAAATTGCACTGGCAGCAACCAAGAAACCAATGTTATCTGGAGGGCTGTTAATTAGTGATTGAATCATTACAAAGATTTTACCAGGGCAAGAAGTTCCTTTAAAATCAAGCAAACAATTTCTTCCTTGGGTATTAATAAATTGAAAAGCACTAGTGAGAATTCTCCAAGAAACACCAGCAGCAATAAACAGACTAACTCCTGAACCAAATCCCCATTTCTGACAGACATCATCCATATAAAATATAGCTAATCCCCCTAATACTAATTGTAGAATAACTATCCAAGCAAATCCTGGAACAGCCTGAAGCCCCTGCATAAATACATATATCAGAGCTTCAAATATTATGAAAAAGAACACTAGTAATTTCTGCACTCCTTGAAAAAACTTCTTTCCTTCTGTTGTACTCTGGTCTATATTAATCAATCCTGAACCAGTAAGCAACTGAAGAATAATAGAAGCCATTACAATAGGACCAATACCAAGGGAGATAATACTTCCAAAATCTGTACCAAGAAGTATAGCTAGATACTCAAACCTATCCAATGCATTCTTAGATAAACCAAATAAAGGAATATTAGCAAGTATAAAAAATAATACTAAAATAATTAAAGTCCATTTTAATTTAACATTAAAACCTACTTTTTTCTCTTCTGGTTTTGTAACTTCAGGAATCAGATTAAATATCTTCGTCAATGCCATTTGATTATTCAGATTTAGCAGTTTCACCTGCTTTTAATTGGGTCTTAGGCAAGTAATTAGGAAGGATTATTTCTCCTCCTGCTTTTTTTACTTTTTCTATTGCTGACTTAGATGCTTCTTTAGCTTTTATAATTAACTTATTTTTAACTTCCCCTTTTCCAAGAATTTTATAATTTTCTAGATTAATTTCAAAACTATCCCCTTTCTTCTTCCCATATTTTTCTAAACCTAATTCAATCTGTTGAAGATTAATTCTTTTCCTAGTATCTCTTTTTGTTCCTTTACTTGTAATGCCTTGTTTACCAAAATAATTATGACCGTAAAGTTTAGTTATAAGGGTTTTTTTATGGTCAGCTCTCTTTCCACTTCCTGCCATGCCCTTTCCACCTCTATGGCCGGATTTTCTTTTATTTTTTCTACATCCTGTTCCATGAGTTCCCATGCCCAGTCCTTTATGCCTTGATGATTTTTTTCTTTTATGCGTTTTCATTATAGCATCCTTTCTACTAACTCATTTATTTTCTCCTTATGATTTCCTAAAACTCCTTTTGGAAAATGAACTTTACTTTTTATACCCCCTCTAGGAGGATGTAATCTAAAAAAATTATTTATCTTTGTTTTTCTTTTTTCTACAAGTTTTTTATACATCTCATCACTAATCTCTCCAAAAGCAATTTGATTCTCAACTTTTTTTATCATTCCTAAATTTTCTTTTGTTGGTTCTAAGATAACACAAGAGTATTTTTTCTTTAATCTTAATCTATTTAATGTTTCATTAACTCCTTTATCTAATCCAACCATTCCTTTGATTCTTATTACACATATCATTTTATTTTCTCCTTAGGATTTGTTTTCTTTAGAGCATCAACACATGCCTTAATAAGATTAAAACTAGTTCTTAATCTTCCTGAAGTTTTGGTATAAACATCTTTAATACCTGCTAATTTTAACACCTTTTTTAATTGATCTGCAACAACTAATCCTGTACCTGGAGCAGCAGGTATTAATGTTATTCTAACACTCCCAGATTTTCCTTGAATTTTAAATGGCACACTGTTAATTCCTCCCCCAACACTATCAAAACTACCATCTCCTCTCACAATTCTAATAACATTCAACTTGGCCTTTCTAATTGCTTTGTCTCTTGCAGGAAGGGTCTCTCTTGATTTTCCAACTCCAATTCCAAGGTGTCCATTTTCATCACCAACAACAGCAAAAGCTGAAAAAGTAGGAACATTCCCTTCTTTTTTCTTTCTTTGAGTCTGCCTCCAAGCTCTTCTCTTTCCTCCGCCAAATTTACCTTTTGATTGTCCTATAGCAATCAAGTCTGATTTAAGTTCTATTAATGTATCAACAATCTCTGGCTCTAGAATTTTCTTATTACTATTTAGAATCTCATCAATATTTTTTATTTTTCCTGCTTTAACCTCTTTACCCAATTTTGTTTTAGGAACCCAAGATCTAATAGATTCTTCTTTTCTTTCTTTTTCCATTTCAGCTCTATCCCTTCTTTTAAATGATTTCCTCCTCTCAAATATTTCTTTTTTTGGAGCTTCTTCCACTAACTTTTCTTGTTCCACTGATGTCTCCTCTGCGCTTTCTTTTTCTGTTAATTCTTTTGGCTTTTCTAAAGTTTCTGAGCCAGCTTCAGCTAAGTCTTCCACTGATGTTTCATCTGTGATACCTTTAGGTTCACTTTTTTCTTCTTTAGGCTCTGATTTTTCAGAGACTTTTGCTTCAGCTTTTGTTTGTTCTTCTTCTGCCATTATTCTTTTTTAGCTACCTTTTTTGGTTTTGTATCCTCTGGTTTGGGAACCTTTTCAAAAGGTTCACCTTGATCTATTTTTGATTTAATTTCACTGACATTAATCCCCTCTTTTATAATTCTGCTTTCTTCAGGAAAAGCTTCTTTTTTACAGGGAATTTTTATTCCTGAATCTATTAATCCCTTTAAAAAAGCAAAAACCTTTGTTTTATGGATTGTTCTAATCATTCCAAAATCTAAAATAGGCTCTTCTAATTTATCTTTTAGTATTTTTTTACCCATTGCATATCCTATTAAATACGAAGCTGGAAGAGATTTAAGACTTCCTATTTTTTCTTTAGGCCATCTGTACTTTAATAAAATCTTAGAATTAATCCCAATTTTAACACTATCTTTAGCTTCTTTACTAACCACATACTGGGCTATAATATATTTATTTGTTTTTCTAAATACTACTCTCGGCTTTCTACCTTTCAATAATTTTATTCTTTTCAAATAATCTGTCTTGCTTTGTTTTCTTCTTTTTCTTATAGT
>CAZRQO010000016.1:7934-9926 GCA_964602425.1 Candidatus Woesearchaeota archaeon
TCATTTTCTCAATTCTCCTATATGCTCTCTTAAATGAGCTTTACTTCTAAAATTTTTATTTCTTATTTTTTTACGAATCTCCTTGCCTTCTTCATTAGATAATTTCCCTTGTTTCTTTGATTCTTTAACATAATTTCTTAATTTTCTTGTGAGTGTAACATACAATTGTTTCCTAGTTTTTACTTTTTTTCTTATATTTCCTGTAGATTTTTTTCTCTTCCCTTCTTTCTTCTTTCTTCCTTGTATATTTTTTATGATTATTGCCTTTTCTTTTTTTAATTCTCTAATATCTTCCTTTGTGATAGCTTCTTTTATCTCCTCTAATCTAGATTTTACAAATACTATTCTTTCTTTTCCTACTCTTAATGTCCTTGCTGCTAATCCTTTCTTTTTACTTAGATTCATTTTTTTGTTTTACCTGATTTTTTAGGAATTTTTTAATATTTAAATTGTAAATCTCTAATCCTTTTTCTTTAGCTTTTTTGCTTAGTTCTATTTTTTTCTTTTTTCCCATATGACTAAGAATAATTATTTCGTTTTTCTTTATTTTTTCTAAATCTTTTATATTACTTACTATTTTAGGTTCTTTCCCTTGAATCTTCCCTGTTATTTTTTTATCTTTTCTATATCCAACACTTACTACTGCAGGCAATCCTCTTTTTTTCTCTCTCATTTTATTATGCCTCCCAGTTGGTCTCCTCCAAACTTGCTTCTTTTTTCTTTTTTTACCTAATTTTGAGTATCTGCTCCAGATTCTTCTAATAAACTTAACCATTACATATCCCTCCCAGCTTTATTTGTAATATAAATCCCATCTTGGAAAACTCTTCGGTCCTTATTCCTTATTCTAGTAACTCTCTCTAAATTTGCTGCGGCCTGGCCTGCAATCTCTTTATCATAAGAGCTTATTGTTATAATGTTCTTATTTATTTTAACTTCTGCACCCTTAGGAATGTCACATTTCCTAGGGATTTTTTCCCCTAAAAAATTCTTTATTATTACTTCATCTCCACTAACCTCAACTGTTATAGGGAAATGACTAAAAACTACTTTTAGAGTATATACAAATTTTTCTTGAATTCCTTTAATCATATTTTTGATATGGGCTGTAATAGTATTGATTCTTTTTTTATCTTTTTTTGTTGATTTTTCATTTCCAATTCTTATCTTTTTTTCTTTTATTTCAAAAATTATATTTCTCATATTAAAATTTCTTTTATTCTCTCCTTCTGGACCTTTAACAACTAAAGTATCTTCTTCTAGATTCACTTCAACTCCCTCAGGAATATCAATTTCTTGAAATATTTCTTTTCTCATTAGTAAAAATAAGCTATTAAGCTCCCTCCAATTTTTTCTTCAAAAGCTTCTTCATGAGTAATTAATCCTTTATTTGTAGAGATGATTATTGTCCCTATATCTCTTGCAGGAAGATATCTCCTTCTATACTTCTCAATTTCATCTTTTCTAACAGTAAATCTTGGTTTTATTGCTTTACACTCAGATAAATTTCCTAAAGAAATTTCTATTGTTTTATTCTTACTATCAATTTTATATTTCTTAATAGCCCCCTCTTGCTTCATTATCTTCAAAATCTCCACTAAGAGATTTGAAATCCTATTTATTCTAATGCTCTCCCTTCTAGCTTTTTTAGCATTCCTAATCATATTCAAAGCGTCTGCAACTACATCTTGTGACATTTTAACTGTATTTTTTGAAGCCGATCTCTTCAGCAATTTCTCTGAAACAGTGTCGGCATAAATTTAATCCATATTTTTTAATATGAGCTCCAAATCTTCCACATCTCTCGCATTTTTTTGCAGCTATTCCTATTTTTCTTTCTTTAGGTTTATTGTGTTTTATGAATTTTTCTTCTACTACTGGTTTACTTTTCAATTGTTTCAATACTTTTTTCCAATCACTTGCTGTCATGTTTCCCCTATTTTCCTATAAAGGAAGTCTGGAACTTTTCTTCCATAAATTTAATTATTTCTT
>CAZRQO010000017.1:0-9729 GCA_964602425.1 Candidatus Woesearchaeota archaeon
GACCCTGATATGAATTTAAAAATTAAAGAATTAAATGATAAAGCAATTGTTAGTTTTTCAGATGCGCATAGTTTTTGGCCTTTTAGATTAGGAAGAGAAGCAACAATTTTCAATAAAGTAGGTTCTTATATAGAAATTATTAATCAAATTAGAAATAAATCTTTTATTGCTACAATTGAGACTGACCCTGCTTATGGAAAGTATCATTATGATGGGCATAGATTATGTGATTTTTCTTGTGGCCCTGAAAAAACCAAAGAGCTTAATGGAATCTGCCCTAAGTGTGAAAAGCCACTTACTTTAGGAGTGGATTACAGGGTTGAAAAACTTTCAAATGTAGACGATATAGAGAGTAAAAAGTATTATACTTTACTTCCTTTACATGAGATTCTATCTCTTGCATTTGGAGTTGGTATGCAGAGTAAAAAAGTCTGGGGTGTTTATAATTCTTTGATTGATGAATTTGGAAATGAGTTTGAGATTTTACTAAATATTCCAAGAGATAAATTTATTGAGAAGAATGTGGATGCTAAATTAATTGGATTGATTCTGAAGAATAGAAGTGGAAATATAAAAGTCAAACCAGGTTATGATGGTGTTTATGGGAAAGCTTTATTAGAAGAAAAACAAGCTACTCTTTCTTAGTTTTTTAAAAACACTGAAGTGCAGTCCTTAAATCACATTTGAAATTATTTAAGAACTAGAAAAACAAGCTACTCTTTCTTAGTTTTTTAAAAACACTGAAGTGCAGTCCTTAAATCACATTTGAAATTATTTAAGAACTAGAAAAACAAGCTACTCTTTTTTAACTTTAATATATTTATAATGGGCGTCTTTTGTTGATTTTTTACATTTAGAACAAGTGTCTTTTAGAGTATACTCCTTGCAAGGAGGACATTTTTTTAATTTCATTTTTCTTTTTGTCCGTAATCAACAAAAAAGTTAGTGTCTCTTGTTTTTATATGCTTCCCATCTATAAACCACTTAATACTATACTCTACCACACCTTCCCTTGCATTTTTTTCAGTGTAAAACCTTTTAACTGCTAATTTATAATCTTTTGTAAAGGTAGGTAATTCTTTTATTCCAATTATGTTTCCTGTTTTTGTTTCTTCAAGTTTAATCATAAGTCTTTTTCCTTTGACTCCTTGCCATATACTTCCACAATTTACATATAGTTTTTCTTGTCCTTCTTTGAATTTAAAATAATTTCCTAATCCTATTAATTCATCTTTTCCCGTATGAGTGTCTTTATTAGTATCTTTCCAATCTAAAAAGGTAAAACTAGGAGGAGGAGCAATCCAGTCTCCAACTCTTTCATTTCTTATTCTATACTCATCCCAATTAGGAATTTTCACTACCCCCAAATTTTTATTATTGGGATTTGCCCAAGTATATCCTGATGCAGGCATATATCCTGTCTCTGTTTTAATTACATTTTCTGGAAGTCTTTGGTTATTTTGTCCTTGATTATAGACATTAACATTTGTCTCATGGGGATTTAATTCATGTGCGATAGCATCTGATGCACCCTGACGAAATAAGCTAAGAGCTAGACTACGGCCTTCAGGGGTACATGAAGAACTAGCGGTCCCTAAAAACAACCCCAGTAGAATTGTTGTAAGTGTTTTTCCCATAAGAATTTAAAACCTTTAAAATATAAAAAAGTTGTTATTGTGGAATATACCATAATATCATTTAAGATTCATAATATACTCTTTTAAATTAGGATGAAAAGAAGTTGTAAAGTGGTCTTCTAATTCTTCAGGAGAAACCCATTTTAATTCAACTAAATCATCTCCTGGTTTTTCTTCTCCTCCAATTACTTCACATAAATAATAGATTAGTATCTGGTCTCTTTTTTCAGGTGCAATTCTTATGAATACCGCCCCTAGATTACTTGTTTCATATCCTGTTTTGTTTTTGATTTTGTTTTTTAGAGCATCTTCTAATTCTTGTTCATAATCTGGTTTTCCTCCTGGAAAACACCAAGTTAGTTTTTCAACAGGATCATTTTCTCTCTTTCCTATTAGAATTTTTTTATCTTTAGGGTTGTAGACCATTGCAAGGAGTATTGTTTGGAATTTATTGTCTTTCATATTTTTACGGATTTTTGACGGTATTTAAAGGTTTTTATTCACTATAAAATTTAAATTGTAAAAATTATCAGATGCAAAAAATATAAAACTTTTTTTATTTAAAAAGAAGTGTAGTCTTTTTTTAGACAATAAAAGGTAAATTATCTATTTCTCTTTAATTTTAAATTCCATTCCTAATTTCTTAGCTTTTTTAGAAATCTCTTCAAGTATTTCTGTTAATTTTTGGTCTGTTTTTTTTAAATCCTCTGTTTCTTTTATAATATTGTACTTTCCAGCTGAGATATATTTAATTTCCCCGTCTTTGATTTCTCCTAGAATACTTTTTATTAGTTTTATTCCATCTGGTTTAGAAGAGCTCAATTGAAACTCTTTTTTAATAATGGCTTTTCTTTGTTTTTGCGCTTTAATTATTTTTAGAACCTTATTTGCATCCTCTTTTCCTAGTATTTTTTCTAATTTTTTTGAATCTTCTTTAGATTCTTCTATAAAATTGTATACCCTCTCTTTTTTTTCTATATCGTCTATAACTTCTTTTAATTTATTACCTAGAATGCTCTTAAGAATGCTTATATAACTTCTTTCTTGATTATACTCATCCATTACTTCTTTTTGTTCTTTTTTAGTAACTCTTCTCAGGGATAAATCTATTCTATCCCCAGAAAGCCTCAGAACTTTACATACAATCTTTTTATTTGGAACAACATAATCTCGTATATTTCTTATTCTTCCAGGAGCTATCTCACTTGTTATTATACTTCCGTCTAAATCTTTTCCAAATCCGTGTATTCTTACAAATATGGTTGTCTTTTCTATTCTCTCTACAGTGCATAAGACTACATCTCCTTCTTCTATTTCCATAATTTTAAAGAGAAATAAGGGATTTTAAATCTTTGTAATTATTTTCTTCCTTTAATTGCCTTCATGGCCTCTGCTACCTCTTTTAAATTTGTTCCATCATACCTTATGACTTGTTCATGTGAGTAGTTTTCATTGTCGTTAGTAGCTGGCATTATTACTAATCCTCTTTTTCTCCATTTAAGCCATCTTTCTAAGTATTTTGGATGATCATCTACAAACATTTTACCATAAACTAATCCTTTATCTCTTGTAATTGTAACATCTACATTTCCTAGGTATTTTCTTAACCATTTTATTTTTCCAGCCCATGCATTTGGATTTGATCGTGGGCCTTGGGTTAAAATCATTATTCTAAAATCCATTTTCTTTGCTAATTCTAGAATATCCCATCCTAGTTGAAATTTGGGTAAGTTTTCCCACCACTCTACACTTTGTCTTATTAAATCTGCTCTTTCTCTTATATATTTTGGAGCATCATCATTTACATATCCTTTGAATACTGATTCATTTGGAGAACGTAATTTTTCTAGGCCCTCATCCATTGCTTTTTGATAATCTGCTATTGTCTGGTCCATATCAAATAATGCTATATCTTCTAATACTTCTTTCATAATTTTTTAGAGAAATAAAGTTTTTAATAATTTATATTCAAATTTTCACTAATTCAATTTCTAATTGTTTTTTTAGATTATCAATAAATTCGTCTTCTTTTTCTTGTTTAAGCATACAACCTGCTGCAAATTCATGGCCCCCAACTTCTCCACCTATTTTTTCAATAACTGTGTTAAGGATTTCTCTCACATTTCTTCCTACTTTTCCAACACTTCTTGCAGAGACTTTTATCTTGTTTCCATAATAAGCCATTCCAATTAGAATTGTTCCTTCTTTATATAAAAGAGAATTAGATAAAATGCTGACAAGAGTTCCAATAATAGTATCTTTTACTTCATTTTTTGCATTAATTATTTCAAAACCATTTCCTTTAAAATTTTCATTCTCTGTTATGAATTTTAACCCAGATACAATCCTCTGCCTGTATTTTGCATGAATTGATTCAGCTTTTTTAATTGCTTTTACACTCTCTAGACATAACTGAATTGCAATATCACTCTCTCCAAGTTTAGAACAAGCATTTATCTTAGCACTCATTTCTCTAGCATCTTCTAATTTATTAAACATTTTTAGTAAAAATATATCCCCAATTATTTCTTTGTTTTTGGCTTTAGGATTTCTAAGCATGATTGCTGTTACTAGTTTTGCCATTTCCTCTTCTGTTAATTCTATTAGAGAGGGATATCCTTTACTTGTGGAATTTAAACCTGTTTCTCTTAGTAATTCAAGAACTCCTTTGATATTTCCAGTTACTCCTGGAATATAGGGGTTAGAACAGAATTCTAAAGTTCTATTTAATGGACGAGTTGAAGGATAGATTAAAAGGCCTCTTTTTTTTGTTATTTCACTATCATTCAAAATATCATGGTTTAGCTTTCCTATTTCTTTTTCTAGATTATCTCCTATCATACCTAGAACAGCTAGTTTTGCCATTTCTTTGTTTTCTGAATTTATTTCTTTTGAAAATAAATAGGTTAAACCAGAAGCACTTATTTTTTGTTTATCATATAACTCTGAATTGATTATCTCAACATTTTTAGGAATCTCTTGAGTTATTTCATGATGATCTATTATAAAAACATCTTCTAGTCCTGATTCTCCAATCTCTTTTAAATTTCCTGAAGCTAAGTCTAAAAATAAAATTATTTTATTCTTTGGAAGAGTAGATATAAAATTCTCTTCAAGTCTTTTTACTATATTAACTGAGAATATTTTATCTAGTTTTTTTAGAGTCTTAATCATAATTGCTGCAGAAGTAATCCCGTCTGTATCAAAGTGACTTATTATAATTATTTCTTTATCTTTAATTCTTTCTAAGAATTTTTTAGAGATGTCTGCAATTTTAGATTCTAATGTTTCCTCTTTTTCCATTTTTTAAAAATAAAGCTCTTTGAGCTTAAAAGATCTTTTCAAGATCAAAATCCTTTACAAGGGCTTAAAGAAAAATTGATTTTTATTTAAATTATTTTATTGCTACTTTAAAGTACTTTTTGAGTTTTCTTAATTGAGCAAAGACCCTGTCCTTTTCTCTAATAGCTCTTTTATCTTGTTTATTCTTTCCTTTGTGCTCTTTTATTCTTTCCAATTTTTCTTCAACATTTTGAATATCAGGGTTTATGTATTTTCCTTTTTCTTTGAGTATCTGTGATATTTTTTTGTTATGCTCTTTAGTATGGATTCCCTCTTGCCTTAGAGCTTCTCCTATTTTTTCAGAAGTAAGGCCTTTATTTGCTAACTCAAGTACTTTTTTCTCGAATTCTGGCTGAGAAAACTTTTTTCTCTCTTTAGGCTCTGTGTCAGAGACTTTTGCTTTAGCTTCTGATTTTTCAGAAACTTCTCTTATTTTTGTTCTAGTTTTTTTTGGCATTGTATTAGACTGTGATTTTGTCTTTTAAATCTTACGATACCTAAAGTATTTAAATCATAATATATTTTAAATTATATGGGTAAGATTATAGGCATTATGAGCCTAAAAGGAGGTGTAGGCAAGACCTCTGTTGTTGCTTCTTTAGGAAGTGCAATAGCAGAATTTGGAAAAAAAGTTTTACTTATAGATGCTAATTTTTCTGCCCCTAATTTAGGAATTCACTTTAATCTTATAGACCCAGAAATAACTCTGCATGATATCATGGCCCGGAGAGCAAATCTTAAGGATGCTATATATGCTGTTGGAGATTTAGATATTCTTCCTGCTTCTATGTTTAATAATGATAGAATTGCCCCCCTTAGACTTAAAGAGAAAATTAGATCTCTTAAGAAAAAGTATGATGTTATTTTAATTGATTCTTCACCAAATCTTGGAGATGAGGGTTTAGCAACTTTATTTGCTTCTGATGAGGTTTTCTTTGTTATAACTCCAGATCATGCTACACTTAGTAATACTATTAAGACTGTTAATAGAGCTAATCAACGAGGGACTGTAATTAATGGATTAATTTTAAATAAAGTTCACAATAAGGATTTTGAATTGACTTTAGGTCAGATAGAAGATACTACTAATGTTCCTATCATGGCTGTAATACCTTATGAATTAAGTGTCTTAGAAGCTCAATCAAATTTTATTCCTTCTATTAAATATAAGCCTAAATCAAGAGGAAGCAAAGAGTATAAAAAATTAGCAGCAACTATGATTGGTGAGAAGTATAAACCTTCTATTTGGAAAAGATTTTTTAGATTAGGGCCTAAAAAACAAGAAGTTAATCGTGAGTTGTTTTATGAAAGATTGTTTGATTAATCTGATTAGTTAGTTTTATAAATTATTACTGGATTATTTTTCTATAGCCCTATAGTACAGTGGTCAAACAATAGATTTATATACTTTACAACCTTGTTTTTATTGTATGAGGTTAAAATTTGTCGACGGAAAACAGAGAGAATTAATTAAAACTTTTAAAGATCTTCGTAACTTTACTTGGAATGAATTAGCTAATTTTTTGAAGATCAAACTTGGAAGATTAAAAGCTTATTTTGAAGAAACTTCTTTGATTTTAGAAGAGATTTATCTTGTCTTAAAGCAAACTTTAGATTATGATAAATTCATTTTAGAAAAAAGAGAAGAAAATTGGGGAAAGAAAAAAGGAGGGAAAAATTCAAGGGGGAGAACTAAAGAAATTAAAATTCCAGAGGATTCTGAAGAATTGGCAGAATTTTATGGAGCAATGTTGGGTGATGGTAATTCTCATAGAACTTGCTTTTATAATTCAAGACAAGATAAAAGGGGGACTTATATGATAAGAATTGTAGGAGATTCTCGGTTAGATAGGGTGTATTTATTAGATTATATTAGACCAATTATTGAAAAATTGTTTGAAGTTAAAGTTAGACAAAGTATTTTTAAGGGAACTAATGCAATGTTTTTGGAAGTTCATGGGTGTAAATTAATTGATTTTTTGGAAAGTAAAGGATTTAAGCCAGGAAATAAAATCAAAAACGAATTAAATATCCCTAATTGGATAAAACGAAATCCTAATTATCTTAAGGCATGTTTAAGAGGATTATATGATACAGATGGGTCAGTATATAAATTAACCAATCAGAATTCTTATCAAATTTGCTTTACTAATGTTAATTTTAAACTTATGAATGATGTTAGAAATTCTTTATTAAAATTAGGGATTAATTGTTCTAAAATAAGTAAAAAAGATATTTATATTACTAAAAAATCTGAATTACGAAACTTTTTAAAACTCGTCGGTTTCAGTAATAGTAGGCATCTTAAAAAGATTAAGATGTGGAATTTGGATAAAGCCCTTTAAGATAGTGGTCAAATCTACAAGCCTTTGGAGCTTGTAACCCAGGTTCGAATCCTGGAAGGGCTATTAATGTTTATATCTCCCTCTTTTTTCAACTTTTTTTAATCTCTCAAAAACTGTTTCAGCTTCTTTGTTTTTTGTCTTATATGCTTTTTCAAATTCTTTAAATAAAACCTCCCAGTTTTCAAAGTGTTTTGCTTCTAAGGCTTGTTTTAGAACATGAATATCCACTGCTTTATCTTCGAATTTTCTACTAATAAACCCTAAACCAAAATCAATAAAATAAACTTCCCCATTTTTATATATCATATTACTTGTTGTTAGGTCTCCATGAATAATATTATTATTGTGTAACTTTGAAACAGATTCTCCTATTTGTTTACAGATTTCTTTTTGTTTTTTTAATTCAAAATTATTTAATTCATTTGAGAGTTTTAATCCGTCTACATAAGGCATATGAATCATTCTTCCACTTCCTGGATCTGCTAATGGTTTTGGACAAAGAATTATTTTTGAAGCTTTTGTAAGAAGTTTTGCTTCTGCTTTTGTACGTCTTCTTCTAATTTTGTTATCAAGTTCACGAAGCCGATATTTTTTTGAGATTCTATCTTTTACAACTTTATCTTTTATTAGATAGATTTTAGCTTCTGCACCTTGTGCAATGATTTTTTGTCTCATTAGAATTTCATAAACTTCTTTTTTCCAAATTTTTTCATAAGCTTTTGCATTTGTCTTGGAGACATTCCTTTTGACATATCAAAACTTGCTTGTTCTTTAATCATTGTGCTTAACATCTTATATTGTTTTAAGAGGGATTTAATATCTGTTTTATTTACTCCTGCTCCTTTTGCTATACGGGTGATTCTCGACGGTTGTTTATCAAGTAATTCTGGATTTTCTTTTTCTTGTTTAGTCATGGATTTTAGAATGTGCTCCCATTTTGCTATTTTTTGTTCTTGTGTTCCAAGCATCTCATCTGAAATCTTTGCTTTTCCTAATCCTGGAATCATTGATTTTATTTTTGATATTCCTCCCATAGCACTCATTGATTTTGCCTGTTCAATAACATCTTCTAGGCTTACTCTTCCCTCTAATAGTTTTTTTTGCATTTCTTCTTGCTCTGTCTCCCCTGTTACTGAATGTATTTTTTCAATTAGAGTTGCAAGATCTCCCATTCCAAGAAGCCTGGATAAGAAAGATTCTGGATTAAATTCTTCAAGATCATTAATTTTTTCTCCTGTGGTTATAAAATATACAGATGCATTTGTCTCTGCGCATGCTGTTAAAGCTCCTCCTCCTTTTGCAGTAGAATCCATTCTTGTTATAATAACTCCTGTTATATTCAGGGCTTTTTTGAAATCCTCTGCTTGTTTTTTAGCTGCCTGGCCTATATCTGCAGGCATTATTAGAGTTGTTTCTGTTGGATTGATTTCTTTTCCTAGTGCTTTTATTTCATCTATTAATTCTTTATCAAGATTATGTCTTCCAGCAGTATCTATTAAAATCAATTCATATTTTTTAAGCTGGGGTTTGAATTTTTTCCAGGTCTTAATTGCATCGTCCTCTTCTAGGTCTACAAAAGCAGTTAGTTTATTTTTTTCTGCTAATTGCATTAATTGCTCTTTAGCTGCTGGCCTGTGAACATCTAATCCCACTAGAGCTACTTTATGGCCTCTTTTAGCATAGTAGTTTCCTAGTTTCGCAACTGTTGTTGTTTTGCCTGCTCCATAGAGTCCTAGAAGCATGATTCTATTCTGGGTTTTTTTGAGTTTTAGTTGTTTATACTCTCCAAGAATATTTACAAGCTCGTCATGAAGTAATTTAATAATATGTTCTTTTTTTTCTATTCCTTTAATTCTTTCATCTAGGGCTGCTTTTTTGATTTTATCACTTATTTGTTTGACTAGGGCAATACTAACATCTGCTTCAATCAGAGCTCTCTGAAGATCTCTAACTATTCCATCAACCATATTTTTATCAAGAAATATAGCATTAGCTATTTTATCTGTAGCTTTTCTTAGTACTTCTCCTAGTTTTCCTAACATAAAAGTAGTAGTTTTTTTAGGATTAATAAAGTTGTGGTTTTAAGGAAATTTTTTAAATGATTGAGAGTTAATTTAATAATGGAATACTTATTGATATTATTATTTTTACTTGCTGTATCTATTTTTCTTGAATGGAAATATAAGATGAAATTATATGGTTCTAGAAGAGAGAGATTTCTAATTCCTCTAATATTTTTTGTTATTGGAATTATTTGGGATAGTGTTGGTATCTTGAGAGGGCATTGGGTTTATGAAGGTCCAGGATTAATTGGAATTACCATTGGGGTTCTTCCTATAGAAGATTATCTTTTTGTTTTAGTAGTGCCTTATTTTATTCTTACAGCTTATAAAGTATTAAAGAAG
>CAZRQO010000018.1:0-6585 GCA_964602425.1 Candidatus Woesearchaeota archaeon
TTCAAAGGTTTAGGGGAGATGTCTCCTACTCAATTATGGGATACAACTATGAATCCTAAGACTAGAATGATTAAGAAAGTGTATATAGAAGATGCTTTAGAAGCTGACCAGACATTTTCAATGTTAATGGGTGATGATGTTCAAGCAAGAAAAGAGTTTATACAAGAAAATGCAAAAGAGGCGGCATTGGATATATAAAATGGAAGATAATAAATTAAGAGAAATTTGGGAAAATGAAGAAAAAGCATTTTTTGAAGGATGGGATTTTTCTTATATTAAAAATAGATGGATAACTGAAAAACCAGATTGGAATTATGATAATCTTGCAAAGGATTTAATTAAAAATTCTAAGTCAGTTTTAGATATGGAAACTGGTGGAGGAGAAAGATTTTCTACTTTTGGACCTTTTCCTAAAAAAGTTGTTGCAACAGAGGGATATAAACCAAATATTGCTATTGCAAAGAAAAATTTAGAGCCATTAGGAGTTAAGATTGTTGAAGTTTTAGATGCTAGTAAATTGCCTTTTGAGGATGAAGAGTTTGATCTTATAATTAATAGACATGGTTCTTTTAATGCTAAGGAAGTTTTTAGAATCTTAAAGAAAGGAGGGATTTTTTTAACTCAACAAGTATCTGGAGATTATGCAGAAGATTTAATTAAAAAATTTAATACTAAAAGAAAGTTTGCTGATTGGAATATAGAAAAAGCTAAAATAGAATT
This sequence comes from Candidatus Woesearchaeota archaeon, assembly GCA_964602425.1. GTDB lineage: Archaea > Nanobdellota > Nanobdellia > Pacearchaeales > GW2011-AR1 > WJLC01. The sequence goes on from CAZRQO010000018.1 coordinate 721, forward strand.
AGAACAAGCAGAATTTAAAATTGAATTATTTCGGGATTGGAAAGGTAAAATGAAATTTAGTGATGTTGGAGCAATTGTATACTTTCTTAATGCTATTCCTTGGACAGTTCCAGGTTTTAGTGTTAAAAGAGATTTTGATAATTTAAAGAAATTACAAAAATATTTAGATAATGGAAATCAATTAGAGTTTAAACAAGCAATGTTTTTAATTAAATGTAAAAAATAAAATGAAAAAAGAAAAATTAAAAACACCAGAATGGATATTAGAAGGTTATGACTCTGAAGCAGATTATAACAAAGCTAAAGGTATAGATAAGAAAAAGAAAAAAGGTAAAACCTTCAAGATACGAGAGTGTCCTAAGTGTGGTAGTGATGATGTTGGGCTTGTTTTAAGTAATAGTAATGCTGAGGAAGGTGGCGGGAAGGAGTGGGAGTGTCATAAGTGTAAATGGAAAGGAAGCGACATTAAAGAAGAAGAACTTACAGAGGATGAATTAATGAAATATATGGATAAAAGAAACGAGGAAGTTGCGTAAAATGGAAAAGATTAAGATATTAAGTATAAGTAAGAGAGATTATAGAAGTGAGTTTGGTTTTCCAAAAGAACAAAAACTATTTGAAATATTAAGACAATTTTTAATTAATTTAGGATTTGATAAAAATAAAGAGTGGGGAGTTATGAGTTTAGGAAGAACTTATGATTCTGAAAAACATGAATATAATTTAAATCAAGAAGATTCTATTGATACTTATAGTAATATAATAAACAATTATACAAGTGAAGATTATTCAGTTGATATAATATATTTTGATAAAAAAGTTTTTGTAATTCTCAATTATAAAGAAGATAAACAAAAAGAAATTGGTGAAGCTTTAAAAGATTTAATTATTGAGGAGGAAAAATGGAAAAAGAAGAAATCAAAGATGTAGAAAAAGGAGTAATTAACTCAGAAGTATCTACTGAGATGAAGAAATTTTATTTAGACTATGCTATGTCTGTTATTGTTTCTAGAGCTATTCCTAGTGTTGAAGATGGATTAAAACCAGTTCAGAGAAGAATTCTATACTCAATGAACCAAATGGGTCTTAAGCCTAATACTCAGACTAAGAAATCAGCTAGAATTGTAGGAGATGTTATAGGTAAGTATCATCCTCATGGTGACCAGGCAGTGTACGATACTATGGTTAGAATGGCTCAGACTTTTTCTTTAAGATACCCTTTAGTGTTTGGACAGGGTAATTTTGGAAGTGTTGATGGAGATAAAGCTGCTGCTTATAGGTATACAGAGGCTAAACTTAGACAGATATCTACTGAATTACTAGAAGATATTGATAAAGAGACTGTTCAGTTTGTAGATAATTTTGATGGTTCTTTAAAAGAGCCTGTATTGCTTCCTGGAAAGCTTCCTAATTTGATTTTAAATGGTGCTACTGGAATTGCAGTGGGTATGTCAACAAATATCCCTCCTCATAATCTAACAGAAGTATGTAATGCTATAATTGCTTATATTAAGAAACCAAAAATAACAATTGAAGAATTAACAGGGATTGTTACTGGTCCTGATTTTCCTACAGGGGGGTCTGTTACAGGAGATATGCTTGAGCTATATAAAACAGGAAGAGGGAGAATGATTATGAGAGGAAAGATAGATACAGAGACAATTAAGAAAAGAGAGGCAATTGTTATTACTGAGATTCCTTATATGTTAAATAAATCTTCTTTAATAGAACAAATAGCTAATTTAATTCGAGATAAGAGAATTAAAGATGTCTCTGATTTAAGAGATGAGTCTTCTAAAGGTAAAATAAGAATTGTTATTGAACTTAGAAAAGGAGCTAATCCTAAATTTATAATTAACAGGCTTTACAAATATACAAGATTACAAGATTCTTTTAATGTAATTACTCTTGCTCTGGTTGCAGGACAGCCTAAGATTCTTACTCTAAAAGATATTCTTGAAGCCTATGTTAATCATAGAAAGTTAATAATTACTAATAGATCTAAATTTTTGTTAAAAAAAGCTAGAGAGAGATTAGAGATTGTTGAAGGATTATTAAAAGCTTTAAAGAGAATTGATGAGATTATTTCTATTATTAAAAAATCTAAAGGAGCTACAGAAGCTTTAGAGAATTTAGTAAAGAAGTTCAAGTTTACTAGAAGACAAGCAAAAGCTATTTTAGAAACTAGATTACAGCAATTAACATCTCTTGAAAGAGATAAATTAAAAAAAGAACAAGAAGAATTAAAAAAAACAATTGCTGAACTTGAAAAAGTTTTAGGAAATATTAAAGAAGTTCTAAAAATTATTACTAAAGAGATAACTGAGATTAGAAATAAGTATGGAGATTCTAGAAAGACTAGTGTTTTAAAGAGTATAAAAGAGCTTAAAGAAAAAGACTTAATTCAGAAAAAAGATGTTGTTGTTACAATAACTGAAAAAGGGTATTGTAAGAGAATGGATACTCAAACTTACAAAGAACAGAGACGTGGAGGAAAAGGAGTTATTGGAAGTGGATTAGCAACAGGAGATTTTGTAAAACAATTAATTACCTGTTCAACTCATGATTATCTAATGTTTTTTACAACTCGTGGAAGGGTTTTATGGCTTAAAACCTATGACATTCCTGCTGCAGAGAGATATAGTAAGGGAAAGGCAATTGTTAATCTACTTAATTTAAGAGATGAACAAGTCACTAAAGTAATTTCTGTTAAGAATTTTGAAGATTACTTATTTATGGCTAGTAAAAAAGGAATAGTTAAGAGAATTTCTTTAAATCATTTTTCAAAGCCAAGAGCTTCTGGAATAAAAGCAATAAATCTTCCTGCTGATAATTCAGATGAACTTATTGGAGTAGAGGTTGTTAAAGAAAAACAAGAAGTATCTCTAGCAACTAAAAAAGGGAAGTCAATTAGATTTAATGCAATTGCTGTTAGAGCAATGGGTAGGGCTGCTTATGGAGTTACAGGTATAAAACTTGGTAATGATGATAGGGTTGTTAGTTTAGAAATATTAGATACAGAAGCTATTATGACTATAACTGAAAAAGGTTATGGTAAGAGAACAGCTGTTAAAGATTATAGAAAAACAGCAAGAGCTGGAAAAGGAGTAATAAATCTTAAAGTAACTCCAAAAACAGGAGATGTTGTTAATGCAATTGCTGTTAATGATAAAGATAATATAATAATTACAACTGCTAAAGGAATGATTATTAGAACTTCTTTAAAGAATATTAGAGTTATGGGAAGAGCTGCTCAAGGAGTTAGGATTGTTAAATTACACCCTGGAGATAAAGTAACAGACATAATTAAAGTCCAAGAAAATGGAGACTAATCCCTTACATACTTAGAAACAGTTGGGTATTTTTCTGGATCTATTTTAATTTCTTTAGTTTCTGAAACATTATCAGCGTTTGTTTCAGGAGCTCGATTAGGATTTAATGCAGAACACATTTCTCTATATTCACACCAATTACATAATTTTCCTGTGTTTGGAATAAACTCTTTTGTTGATTCTATTTTTTTAATTAATTTTATTGTCTCTTTTTTTAAAGAGTCTAATTGTTCATTTGTTCTTTTAGAGGATATTTTTTTATTATGAGCAAGATAGTGCCAGACTAAACAAACTTCTTTATCTTGTCCAAAGAGTTGTTTTATTGCAATTGCATAGAGTGCTAACTGCCTGTCATTATCAATATTTTCTTGTCTTGGAAGTCTATCTCCTGTTTTATAATCATGAATCTCATACTCTCCTGTTTGTAGATTTTTGACTAATCTATCAATAAATCCTATGATTTGATACTCTCCTTTTTCATCTAAATGGAGATATATTTTTTTCTCTAATTCAATTGTTCCATCATCAAAAGGATGGTGTTTTGTATAATATTCAATAAGAAATTGGATTCCTTTGTTAAAGTAATCCTTAGAAGTAAGTTCTTGCTTTACAATTTGGATTTTAGGAGAAAAATCTTTTTGCCATGCTTTAGAGTAATATATAATTACTTCATCAAGAATAGGAATAGTTTTATCCTTTACACTTGTATACAGCCATTCTAATGTATCATGAACTGAGCTTCCAAGATGTGATTCAATAGATTTCTCTATTTTTGGAATAATCTTGTCAATATATCTATACTTGAATTTTAAAGGACAGTGTTCAAAAGCACTTAGTTTAGAATGTGAATATAAAAACCTCCTGCGGGTTTTTATGAATTCAGCATCCTTTCCATTTGTTTCCATATAAGAAAAAAACAGCTTAATTATATAAGCTTTATTGAGATATCTCCCCCCAGCCAATAAGTCTCCAATGGCCAGAGATATTACGAGCAATTCCAACTTTATCACCAGTTATAGCAATTATAGGGATTTTAAGAGATAATTCTACTTCATCTCCTTTGATTTTTTCAACTCTTCCTACTGTTATTGTTGTATTAACACTTAACATTAAAGATTCTCCTGTTTTAAGAGGGTCTACTTTTTGATGTTCTGCTGTTCCAGCTATTGTTTCAAATAATTTTTCTTTTATTTGAATTTTATAAGTTATTTCTGGAAGAATTCCTTCTTTTGAGACCAAGCATCCATTTAAGGCGTCAGTTTTTGTTATGATTGGATCAAGTTCTGTTCCAATAGAGATACTTGTTCCAGAAGTCATTTCTTTTACTGATTCTTTTCCTTTATGTAATGAAGAGATTTTAGTTGTAAGAGTCTGGTATGTTGTTTCATTATGTTTTTTTAGTGTTAATCCTGGTTTAATCTCTATAATATCCCCTACTTTTAGGGTGCCTTTTTTTAAAATTCCTCCAAGAATCCCCCCATTTAATTTACCAATGCTTGTTCCTGGCTTATTTATATCAAAACTTCTTGCTACTAAGAAAATTGGAGAAGACTTTTCATCTTTTTTTGGAATCTTAAGTTTAGTTAATTCTTCTAGAATTTTGTCAATATTAATCTCTTGTTGAGCAGATATAGGAATAATTGGAGCATTTTCAGCAATAGTTCCTTTTACAAAATCTTTTATTTTTTTGTAATTCTCTAGAGCTTGTTTTTTATCTACTAAATCTATTTTATTCTGAACAATTATTATATTTGGAATGTTTTTTGCTTGCAGAGCAGCAAAGTGCTCTCTTGTCTGTGGCCTAATCCCTTCATTTGCAGCTACAACAAGTATAGCAGCATCAATAATTGCAGCTCCTGAAAGCATTGTAGCCATAAGCATCTCATGGCCTGGAGCATCAATAAATGAGATATATCTTACTGGTGTTCCTTTACTTTTAATATTGAAAGTATTTCCCTCTTTGAAAATAGTTGTATCTGCATATCCTAGTTTAATTGTAATACCCCTCTTTAATTCTTCTGAATGAGTATCTGCAAATTTTCCAGATAATTTACTAAGAAGTGTTGTTTTTCCGTGATCAATATGTCCAATAACACCAACATTTAATTCTGGAAGTTCTTTGTTGTTTATAATCATAGAAATAAGGTATAGAATAAGTTTTTTAAAGTTATCTTTGAGAAAAATTAGTTGAAAAAAGGTTTTTATTCTGTTTTTTCAAGTTTTTTGAGTGCTTCTTTTGGAGAGGTTAATTTTGTTTCAATTTTTCTTCTTTTCTTTTTGTTATTTCTTCTCCTTCTTATCATTCCTCTTTGTTTATTAGGTTTTAATCTTTTCTTTGTCATTCTTCTTTTTCAGCTTTTTTTTCTTTAGGCTCTTCTTCAGGCTTTGCTAATTCTTCATCAACTTGCTCTTGTTTTGGACTTTCTGTTACTGATTCTGCTTTAGTTTCTGAAACTTTAACTGGGCTTGTTTCAGGAGCTGCTTTAGTTTCTGAAACTTTAACTGGGCTTGTTTCAGGAGCTGCTTTAGTTTC
>CAZRQO010000018.1:6685-9629 GCA_964602425.1 Candidatus Woesearchaeota archaeon
CTGCTTTAGTTTCTGAAACTTTAACTGGGCTTGTTTCAGGAGCTGCTTTAGTTTCTTGTACAGGAGGAGTCTCGGGCTTATTTTGATCTGGAAACATTTCAGAAAGCTTTTTTCCGCCTTCTTTTAAAACTTTGATATTAATTTGAACTATTGCATCAGATATTGTGTCTCCTCTGACTGTTTTTCTTAATCTTAATCCTGTGGGTTTTTTATTCTTTTTTTTATCTCCCTTAGGACGTTTATGCATGGCTTTTCCGTAACCCAGCAAAACTTTTGTTAATCCCATACCTTGAACACCCTTTATTGATGTAAAACCAGCTTTATCACTTGCTCCTGTAATCTCAAGTTCATATCCAGAAAGATCAGAAGATATTTCTTCTCCTTTAATCTTATCTCCAAGTTGTTTTTCTTTTAAACTAGGAGCTTCTGTTTCTAATTTGTAAGTCTTTCCGTCTTTTGTTGATAAATTAATTTTAAACATGTTTATTTATTGAGATTTTAGTTTTTAAAGGTTATTGAAGTTATTTTTCAGCTTCAATTATTATTACTCCTTTTTTATAATCTTTCCAAAACTCTTTACCTCTCCTTTTTATTCCTTCTTCAGATATATTGGTTTCATGCCATTTTATATTAATAAATCCTGCTTCTTTTAAGGCCTGTTCATATGTTTCTTTCTTCCAAAAATAATTAATAAATGTAAAAGGTTTATCTTTGTTATATATAATTATAGTTAACTCATCTCCCTCTCTCAAGGGTTCTTTTGCTGTTACATCTGACCCATATTTTTTATTTCCATGTAAAGGAGAAAAGGGGTTACTATTTACTGCTATAAATTTTCCTCCTTTTTTTAAATTTTTATAAATGTTCTTACACATTTGGAGCAATTCTTCTTTTGTTTTTGCATAATGTAATAACATAGTTCCTGTTACAATATCAAATTCATTTATTTTTGGCAGATTTAATACGTCATAAATCTTATACTTTATCTCTAAGGGAGAGTTTTTTTCTATTTCTTTTGCTATATTTAACATTACTTGTGATTTATCTACCCCAATAACTTCTAAAGCTCCATTTTCTTTTATTATTCTAGTATAATATCCTCCTCCACAAGCAAGATCAAGAACTTTCTTCCCTTTGATATCTTTTAGAACTTTTAGAAGACTTGGTTTAAATACATATTTTTTCTCTATTGTTATTGCTTCTGTATAACCAGTGGGATTTTTATCATAAGGAGATTCTTTTTCCATTATCACATCCCCCACTCTGCTTTTTCTTGTCTTTTTATTTCTGCAAGTTCTTGAAGAACTTGCATCTCTTTTTGAGAGAGTAAATCTTTATTTTTCTTAAATGTCTTAAATTGATTCCCACTTATATCAGAGTATAGAAATTTCTTATCTTTTAATTGTCTCTCATAATTTATTCCTGGAATAGATATAGCAACTTCCATATCTTGTTTTGCTTCGTTTACTGATTTATTTTCTGATTGAATATTTTTTACTCTTCCTACTTTTTCCCCTTTTTCATTCATTAGCTTTAATCCTGAAATAAGTTTACCAGAAGTTATTTTTACTCCAAAAATTGCAGGTTTAGTGTTTCTAAAGATATATTGTGGAAGTAATTCTAATTTACATATTGTAGCTAGTTCCATTAATCTTCTTTTTTCTATTTCTTTGCTTTTTTCTTGTCTAAATTCAGTAACATTCTCAATTAATTTGTAAATAACATCATCTGTAATAATTTTAATTTTTCCTTTGATTTCTTTTACTTCTTCATCAACATCAACATTAAAACCTAGAATCATTGCATCTAGTTCATTTATTTCTAGATTTGCTTTAGCAGAAATTAAATCTGTTTTATTTATATTGCCAATACTTGCTTTAACTACTGGAATTTTATTTTGTTTTAATAAAGCTAAAAGAGCTTCAAGACTTCCTAATGAGTCTGCTTTAACTATAATCCCTTGTTTTTGAATCTGAATGTTTTCAGATATCTCTTTTTTGAATTTGGTTTTTATTTCTTCTAAATTGTTTTTAAATACTTCAAAAGGCATTCCAGGAAGAATCTCTGCTTTTTCTATTAATTGCATTCTTAATCCAGTAGATGCATGAACTTTATCTTTTGGCTTAAATTTAGTAGATAGGGGTTGTATTTCTTCTAAAATTCTTATTTTTGTTATAATTGGCTCTCCTTCTAGATTTGCTACAGCTATCTGGTCTTTTTTAGATAATTCTCCATCATAAAGAATTGCTTCATTATAATTAATTGATTTGGTTATCTTTATTTCAAGCATTACTCCTTTTGCGTCTTTTCCTAATTGTAATTTATCACCTAGATATTTCTGGCTTAATCCACAAAGAACCATTGTTAATTCTTGAATTCCTTGTTTTGTTCTAGCTGAAAGAGGAACTAGAGCTATTTTTTTAGAGAAATCAGTAATATTATAAAATAAATCAGATTCAAATCCATGGCTACTTAGAGAACCTATAAGAGTCATATATCTTTCATCAAATATTTGTTTTACATGTGGTTGTTGGGATTCTATACTCACTTTTATTCCTATATCTTTATCACTTCTCCAACCAGAAATATTATCAATTTTATTTAGAGCAATAATAAATGGGGTTTTATTCATTTTAAGAATCTTAATAACTTCTGCTGTTTGAGGTTTAATTCCTTCATTAATATCAATAACTAGAATTGCTAAGTCTGCTAGGCTTCCTCCTCTTTTTCTTAGATTAGTAAAAGCAGCGTGTCCAGGGGTGTCTATGAATAAAAATCCAGGAATATTTAGTTTTATACCTGATTTTTCTATTAAAGGGCAAGCAGATTTTAGCTTTTCCATAGAGTATAGAGTAAATGAGATTTTTTGTGTTATTCCTCCTGCTTCTTTCTCTTGAACATAAGTCTCTCTAAGAGAATCAAGGATAGATGTTTTTCCATGATC
>CAZRQO010000019.1:0-5137 GCA_964602425.1 Candidatus Woesearchaeota archaeon
GCTGTTCCTCTGTCATGGATAGAAAACAGAGTAGTAGTTTTTATAGATTTATATGGGTAAAAGAATGTTTTAGAAAGTCTTTTATATTATTTATTTATCTTATTAATATGAATTCAACTTTGATAGTTTTAATAGTTTATTTAGCACTTATGTTTCTTGTTGCATGGTACTTTTCTAGAAAAGAGGGGCTTGAAGCATATTTTATAAATAGTAAAAAAACAGGAACCTGGTTAATGGCTATTGCTAGTGTTGCAACAATTATTGGGGCTGGAGCCACTGTTGCTATTATCTCAGAAACTTATAATACTGGCATTTCATATGGCATTGCTCTTCCAACAGCACTTACAGTTGGGGTTATATTACTTATTTTTGTTTCTAAAAAAATTAAAAAATTAGGAGATGAATATGAAGCTTATACTCTTGTTGACTTTTTTCATAAGAGATTTGATGAAAAAAATAAACTCTTGGTTTTTACTTTTCAGATATTTTTAATGATTTTATGGGCAAGTGTTCAGATGATTGCAATAGCTTCTCTTGCTTCTATATTAGTTGGATTTAATTTTACTACTGCACTTTTTCTTGCAGCTGCAGTTACCATTTTTTATACTTCTATTGGAGGACTAAAAATAGATTTTATTACTGATTTTATTCAGTTTTGGATTATTCTTTTTGTTTTTATTGTAATGTTTATACTTGGATATAGAGAGATTGGAAGTTTAGGAAATCTTCTCTCAAGTGTCCCAGCAGGGCATCTTAATCCTTTTGCATTTGGAGGAATAGCTTGGTTTATAGGGGCAGTATTTTTAGGTGGTCTTTTATACCTTGGGGATACTGCTAATTGGCAGAGGATAGTTGCTACTAAAAATCAGAGAACAGCTAGAAGAGCTTTTATTTTAGCTCTTCCTATTTTTATATTAGTGGGATTAGTGACTTTATTTTTTGGATTATTAGCTAGTGTAAAATTAAGTGGAATAAACCAGGATTTAGCTTTTTTTGAATTAATGAAAGCTATTTTGCCTCCTTGGCTTATTGGAGTTGGCTTTGCAGCTATACTTGCTATAATTATGTCTACTATAGATAGTGTGTTAATAGGGGGTTCAACTATTCTTTACAGAGCATTGTTTAAGAAGCATCAATTTGAAACAAAAAAAGAACTTTTATATGCAAGATTAATCACAGCCTTTTTTGGAATTGCTGCATTTTCAGTTGTATTTCTTATTCCACATATAGTTTCTTTATCTTTACTTGCTTCTTATACAGCAGGAATTTTTGGAATTGCTATTCTTTTTGCGTTATATACAAAAGTATCTGCTAATGCCAATTTTTATGGTCTTCTTTTATCTATGATAACTTTGTTTATTTGTTTCCCTCTTATTGGTCCAAATTCTTTTATCCCTCCTTTACTTATCATAGTCCTTATTTTCCTTTTTTATGATAAAATTTTTAAGAAAAAGACTAAAACCCCTTTACAAATTATAGGATTTGAAGAATAATTATTTATATTTAAGAAATTGATGAAGATAAAAATTACCGAAATCTGCCTCTAATTAATGATTTGCATCGTTTCCATAAAATAATTCCATAGATTATAATTAATAAACCGAATAATGATACTATCAAGGCATTAAATGAACCTGAAGTTATTACTAATATTATCCCTACTACTATTAAAATAATTCCAATTATTATTCCACTAATAGCCTTAAATTTTCCATAATAACCAGATGCCTTGTATGCGGTTTCTTTAATTTCCATAATTAAGATACGTTTTAATCGTTTTAATTTTATTTATAGTTCTTCAAAGCAACTTTTACATTCTTTAAAAGCTGTACCATAGAGAAATCAAGCTGTTTTCTGTTTTTTGTTCCTGTACATACTAGCTTTCCATTACTGAATAATAGGAATGTAGCATTAGGCTCAATTAACTTGTATACTAATCCTGGGAATTGCTCTGGTTCATATTCTGTGTTTTCCATTTCTAAAGCAAGGAAATTAAGATTAAGCTTTAGATTAATCGCACCAGAAGCTACAATATTCTGAACTGTAATCTTTGGTTTAGTTGTAACATTTACTTTGATTTTTCTAAGCTGCTTTATTACAGCTTGGATAACTCTTTTTACTTGCTCAACTGATTTTGTTCCAGTACAAACAAGATTTCCAGAAGAGAAAACAAGTACAGCTGATTTTGGCTCTTTAACTCTTAAAACTAATCCTGGAAAAGTCTGTGGATTATATTCTGTGTTTGGTTGAGTCCTTGCAAGTTTTGTTAATGGAACTGGCTTTCCAAGAGAAGCAGTTGCAACAATATTTTGGATTTTATAAGTAGAATTTTTCGCCATTGATTTTTAGATAGAAGATTGCCTTTATAAAGGCTTCGACGATAAAGTTTTATCCATATCTCCAGTTTCTTTTTTGATTTTGAAAATCTTTTTCAACTTCTTTTAAATCAGCAACTTCTGATAATGGTTTGTCTGGTCTTAATGCAGTGAATCTTGGGAATCTTAAGGCCCACCCAGAATTATAATTTGGTGAACGCTGAATCTCTTGATATGTAACAGAGATAATTATTTTTGGTTTGATTTTTACTTTTTTACCTTTTTCTTCTGTGATTAAAGGGGTTAATTTTTTTGTTAATTCTGCAAAACTAACTCCTCCAACCTCTGCTTCTGATTTTTCTTTTATTCCTGTTCCCATTTTTCCAACTTCTAAAAATTCTCCTTTTTTCTTTCCTTTACAGGATAATATAAATGAAGACATCCATCCTGAACGTTTTCCTGTCCCGTATTCTGCACCTGTTATTACTAAATCTAAATCTCTTTCTTCTGGTTTTACTTTTAACATATGTCCTACTCTTTTTCCTGGTTGATATACTGAGTCTAGACTTTTCATCATTATTCCTTCTTGATTATCTCTGAGAGCAGCTTTGTAAAACTTTTCTGCTTTTTTCTCATCACTTGTTATAATTAACTTAGAAGGAATTATTTTATATGGGTGTTTTTTAACAAGCTTTCTTACTAATTTAGTTCTTTCTTTAAAAGGGGTGTCAATTTGTGATTTCCCATTATAATAAAGAACATCAAATACATTAATTTCTACTGGAAGTTCTTTTTGAAGTTTTTCAATATCATATTTTCTTCTAATTCTCTGACTTATACTTTGAAATGGTTTGTATTCTTTTGTCTTGCTATCCCATCCTACTGCTTCTGAATCAAGAATAATTGATTTTCCAGTAACATATTTATTAATAAAACCGACAACTTCTGGAAACTGTTTTGTGACATTTTCTAATCTTCTAGTAAATAAGTTTATTTTAGAATCTTTTTTATGAATCAACATCCTAAAGCCGTCATATTTGTATTCTATTGCACATGGTTTTCCTACTTTTTTAAATCCCTCTGCAATGTCCTTTGCTTTTTGAGCAAGCATTACTTTTATTGGCTTGCCAACTTCAATTCCAACTGATTCTAATTCTTTTATTTTTTTCTTTTTTGCCATAATAAACACTGCTCCAATATCATTTGTTCTGTCTAGAGCCCTTTGTATTTTTTCTACACTCTCTTTTTTATTTTCAAAAAAAGCTTTATTCATTGCATCACGAATTGTAGATTCTTGAACCCCAATTCTTAAATCTCCAATTACAGTCCTTATTAGGTATTTGGCTTCTATTGAACTTGCAGAAGTGAGTAATTCGGTTATTAGTGATAGTTTTTTATTAACAGTCCCCTTTCCTATAAGTTCAGGAAGTTTTTGTAAATTATCAAGAACTTTTTTTATTGTAAGAGTCTGGCTTCCTAGTGTTGATTGTCTTTTGGATTTTGCAAGCTCTTCAGCAACTTTTCCTAAATCCCCTAACTTTTTCCATTGCTTTACTACTTCTGATTTTTCTCTTCCTGTTGATTTTGAAATGGCCTGGATTGCAATTTGGCTGCTTATTCCAATTTTCTTTTCACTGTACTCTGGAAATACACTTCCAAGAAGAAGATACATAATTTCTTTATCATCATCTGATAAAGTTTTTAAAAATTTTGAAAGAATATCTGTTTTCTCTAAACGTTTTGTGGTTGCAGATAATTCTTCATAGACTTCTGCTAATTTTTTGTAATTCATTCTTATTTAGATAACTCTTTTACTTCTTTTTTTCCTTTTTCTAACTCTTTAACTTGCTCTTTGTCTTTTTCTAAAAGCAGCGCCTGAAATTCTCCCATATGGGTCTTTTCTTCTTTTGCTATATCTAGAAGAACAGCTTTTATTCTCTTGTTTTTGGTCTTTGCAGCAAGTTGTTCGTAGAGATTAACTGCATCTAACTCTGCAACCATCCCTAATCTAAGAATCTCATTATCTATATCCTCTTTTTTTACTTTGCTTAAATCAATTGGTTCTTTTGATAGCATAATTTAAAATAGAATTATAGATTTAAATAACTACTTATTCTTTTTTTATTTCTAATATTTTATTGCTTTGATAGAAATCTTCTACTGAATTAAGATTCCACCAACTTTCAAGATGTGGTTCAATTATTAATCTAGGTAAGTGAAAAGGAACTTTACCAGGACTTAAATTTTTTCCCCAGTAAGTTTTATGGCCTCTTATCCGAACTAATTCATCCCCTTTAAATCTCCAACCTCTTCTTAATATAACTCTTCTTATTGAGATATCTTGTAAGTGTGTTGCATTTCCTTTTTGAATTAAATAGTCTAAACCAGATTCAGCATCTCTTGGTTCAAGATCATAAACATCTTTTGCAGTTTTTGTTAATTCTAACCATAAATCTTGTCTATTAAAAGAATCATGATAATAACCATCTTCATATAATTGATAAGCAACTTCTTTTGTAATAATCTGATCATTAAATGTCCAAGAAATTCTCCAATTATCTTCTCCATATTTTTCATCCCAATTTCTGTGTTTTTCATCTCTTTTCTTTCCAGAGTAACCCGGTCTTTCTACTAATACCCATTCCATTTATTTTTTTATAAAAAGAAATATATAAGTTTTATTCAATTCTAATCTCTATTTTAAAGAATTATTTGCCCCGTCTTTTTCCAGCTCTTACACTTGGTCTTACTTTAGTTGGACCTTTTTTTCTTAATCCCCTAGATTTTTTTCCTGCACTTGTAAGGCCCCTCATTGTTCTTTT
>CAZRQO010000019.1:5147-9198 GCA_964602425.1 Candidatus Woesearchaeota archaeon
TCATAGAAATAGTGGATACCATCTTTTCCTATTAAATATGAATTTAAAACAACAAGATTTTTGAATTTTCTTTCTACTCTTTGTTCAGCTATCCACTTATAACTCATCTTTAGATTTTTTCTAATATGGAGCCTCTTGCTTCTTCTTCCTTTATTAGGTCTTGGTCTTTTATGGCCTCCTCGTCCTATTCTTACTCTTATTATTACAAATCCTTTTTTATCTTTATAACCAAGGCTTCTTGCACGGTCTATTCTTAATGGTTTATCAACTTTAGTAAAAACATTGCTCTTTCGCCATTCAATCATTCTTTCTCTAAGTGTTTTTACATCTGGCTTTTTCCATGCTTTTCTTAGATAATGATATAATCCTTTAACCATAGTTTATTGATTGAAAATTGGTTTATAAAGTTTATCGGATAAAGTTCATAGCTAAAAATATCTTATTTTTTGTCTTTAAATTTTTGGGGTTTCACAACTTTTATAAATCTATGAATATCCTAGTTTTTATGAGCCTGTAGCTCAGCCTGGTAGAGCACTGCTCTGATAAGGCAGGGGTCCACAGTTCAAATCTGTGCAGGCTCATATTATAAAAAATGGTAGATCAAAGGGTTTTAAATTATATCCAAAAGAGGATGGGTCAGGGAGTTCCTATGGATAATATTAAGAGAGAACTGTTTGCTATGGGGTGGCCTGAAGTAGAGGTTTTTGAAGGAGTTAAGGCATTTCAACCTAAAAACATAAGAAAATACCTTCTCATTTTTGGAATTTCTCTTCTTCTTTTATTTTTAGTTCTAGGAGGATTATATTTTTTTATGAATAAGGCAGTATGTGGTAATGGTGAGCTTGAAGAAGGAGAAACTTTTGAGACTTGTTGTGAAGATGCTGGATGTTTAGGAGATCAAACCTGTGAGGATACAGGATGTGTTGATCCAACATGTGGAACTTGTGAATACTTGAACAATCATATTTGTTTTAGTTATACATGTTGTGATGATTTGGATTGTGATGATTTTAATAACGAGACTATTGATAGTTGTATTAATCCTTCTACTATAAGTTCAGAGTGTAATAATACTTTGATTGTTATTGAATTAGATTTGGGAGCAAGTAATGAAACCGGAGAGGATAGTTTGATGTTAAATGAAACAGGAAATGAAACTGAAACAGGAGAAGATAACCAGACAATAATTGGAATTGATTATACTTTAATTACCGGTAGGATGGTTTGCACATTTGATACTGATTGTCCTGGAAGTGATACAATTTGTGCAATAGGTTGGTGCTATGATACTCCTGAAGAAACCTATGGGGATATTCATCCTTGTTGTGATGAAGCTGCAATAATTAATGGGAATGATGAATGTGATTGGGTTGCAAATTATACTAGTGAACCTATGGTTAATTGTTCATATATCCCTTGTGACAATTGTGAAGATAGGGTGTATAGAAGTTGCATTAGCTCTCTTAGGTTGGGGGATACAATTTTAATTGATTATTGTGGAGAGTGTATAGATGACTTTGATTGTAAGACTGGATATGTTTGTGAACATAGTATGTGTATTCCAGAATAATCTTAGTTTTTTGTTCCTAGTTCAAGAATTAGCTTTCCTTCAGATAGATAATAATCAGTAATAGGTAATCCTATTTTAATCACTTTATAATAAGCTTTGTTTTTTCCTATGGCTTTAATCTCAATACTGCTTTCAAATTTGATTATTGATATATCTTTTACTGATTTAACTTCTGGCATTTCTATGTCATATATTATCCTGTCTGATAATCTTCTTACACTTGTTTTTGGATTTTCTCTTGGAAGATTTGAGAATTTCTTTAGCATATCTTTTGAAAAGTAAATTGATGGAATCCCTGCTTGCTTTTTTGTTGTAGATTTTTTTGTAATTTTTCTTGGCTGGCCCCCAATCTCTATTTTTTTCCCATTAATATATAATTGAACTCTTGTATTTGGCATAACTTGAGGTTCTCTTGCTTCTTTTTGTAATTCTTTTTCTAAAAGCTTCATAGCATTACCAAGCATTTTATTAAATATACCTCCTCCAAATAAAGAAGCCCCTAAAGGATTTTGTTCTAAAATATGGTCCTTTTTTCCTAACATACCCCACTTATTATTTGTATCTAAAGAACCTCCACAGTAAGGACAGAATTCAAAATCTTCTTTAATGTCTTTTCCACATTTAGGACAATTTTTCATTTTATTGGTTTGGGAACCTTTTTGAAAAGTTCATTTTCATGTCTAATGGAGTTTTATTTTATTTAAAAGCCTTGTTATTATTCTATGGTTTATTTCTCTATAATATAGTCTTTAATAGACATTATCTGATGAACTTCTTCTACTAGGGTTGGTTTAGCTTCTTTTAAAATCAGATTTTTTAGAGCACTAGTGCCACTAAATTCCTTTATTTTTCTTGTTTCTTTCATTTTTGGCAACCCTATTATAACTGTGAACATTCTTAGAACTCCACTAATTATGAATATTAATACAATTGGCTGTATAAAACTAGTATTGAGGTATTGAATTAAAATAGCTCCTAGACCTGCACCTAAGAAAGTTCCTATGCCAAGAAGCAGATTATAATAAGAAACTGCAACCCCTCTTTTTCCCTGGCTTACATTATCATATATAAAATTTCCAGCAGCTAAATGAAATCCTGCCCAAGCCACCCCACTTACTATAGAAGGGATTAAAACCAGGTAAATAGGGGATTTATTTAAAATCCATAAAATAGGAATAATAGGTATTAAAAGAGAACTTATAACAATCACTTTATAATTTCCAAATTTATCTGCAAGTTTACCCCATAATCCTAGAACCAATAAAGAAAAGAAACCTGCTGCCATTATGACCATCATATATATTACATAACTAAAACCAAGAGTTCTCAATAAATATACTGCAATCAAAGGACTTATAACTGCAGTTGAAAAAGCTAAAAAACATCTAAATATAGAAAATCTTCCAAAATTAGTCTTAGGAGATTTTATTAAAAAATCCCAGAAAGAAAAATAATAACCTTTTTTTAATTTGATTTTTGGCTCATACTGAGTTTTAAAGCATCTCCAAGACATTAATCTTCCAAATATAGCTAATGCAAATAAAACCATAAAACCAAACATGACCAAATTATTTTTTTTGAAATAGTCTAGGAAAAAAGCAGAGGTAATTGCTAGAATAATTGATACAAATCCAAGAATCAAACTTCTTTTTGCAAACCATCTTCCTCTATAAGCTCCATCAACAATATCTCCTATCCAAGAAAACCATGAAGGAGCTGCAATATTTCCTGCAATTAGTTGTATAGCAAAAGCAAGTATTAGCAAAAGAGGCAGAAGATTTAGTAAAATTCCCTTAAAAAATAAAAAACCAATTGCTATAAAAGGAATCCACATTAGTGCTTCAAAAAAAACTGCCTTGAGAACTATTTTTTTCCTGGTGTGTCTTTCCATTAATCTTGAACTAAATAATTGAGCTAAAGGTCCTAGTAACCCAGCCACTGAACCAAAAAGAGCCACTAGAGAATTACTGGCATTGATTGCTATTGCAAAAGGAGAGATATATCTACTTCCTACAGAAGATTGAATTGTTGCAAAAAATCCTTCTTTTATACTGTGTCTTCTTGCCTGGTGTTTTAATTCTTTAATTCTTGGAGTATCCTTTTTTCTTTTTTTCATTTTATTATTTGGCTATCCTCCACATTAATTCAAAATGTTTTTTATATCCTTCTGAGATTTCTAAATTTTTTATTACTATAGCAATTGGATTTTCTTTACTCCATAAAATTATTGCTACTTTGTCTCTGTAGATATTTACTGCAAGAGGTGAAGAGTATTTTTGTGGAAGATATTTTATATCTGATAGAGGAATATTTGGTTTCTTTTTCATTTTATTGAAAATTATTCTTGTCTTAATCTTCTTTTTCTTTCTTTTTATATCAAACCATTTAAAATAAAATTGAAGTATATCATATGCTAATTGAGAAGCTCCTAAAATCAATATCTCTTTTGTGCGTTCTTTTTATTGATCTTCGATTAGTGTT
>CAZRQO010000020.1:0-9153 GCA_964602425.1 Candidatus Woesearchaeota archaeon
CTCTTTATAATGAGGATAAAAAGAGTGAGCCTGTTTCTGTTTTATGTTATCAGATTACTAATAAAAAAGAAGATAGGTGGATTGCACTAATAGGTGCTATCTCTGATAGATTTCTTCCTGATTTTTACTCAGAGTTTAAGAAAAAATATCCTGATTTAGATTATGATTCTAAAGATGCCTTTGATGTTTTTTATAAATCAGATATAGGAAAGGTGGCCAAGTTAATGGATGCTGGATTAAAAGATAAAACAAGCAATGTTATAATGATGTTAAAATTCTTAATGAAAGCTAAGAATCCATATGAAGTTCTTGAAGAATCAAAAGGAAATTTTCTAATGCATAAAAGATTTAAACAAATTGATAAAAAGTATCAGAGATTATTAAAAGAGGCTATTAATAGTTATAATCCTAAGGATAAAATCTTGTTTTTTCAATATGGAGGGGATTTAAGTATTAGCGCAGAATTATCTAATGAGTTGAGTTATAAATTTCCTGATAAATATGTAGTTGTTATGTATGTTAAGGGTATTAAAGCAAATATCTCTGTTAGAGGAGAAAAAATTAGAGATAAAGTATTAAAAGCAAGAGAGGGACTTGAGGGGGCTTGGGGAGGGGGGCATGAAAATGCTGTTGGAGCACAGGTTAGAGTAGAGGATTTAGAATTATTTAGAAAAAGATTTACACAAGAGGTATAGAAAAATATAAAAAGCTATTTCTTAAGGAATTTTATAAGGTAAAATGGAAAAATATTCTGTAGCTGCTTTTTTTGAACGTCCTACTGAAGATAAAGATATAATTATTTTAGAAAAATTTGACCCTGCTCATGCTCTAAGAAAAAATCAATTAATAAATATCATGGGAGATAAAGATAAGAGTGATGTTGAGAGAGTTATTGCAGAGGCAGAATACCATACATTAAGAGGAGAGCGTAATAGTTACTATGTTTGTGGCCCATATACTCTTGGAGATATTTTAGAAGATTTGCCTATAGATGCAGAACTTATATTAGATATGAAAGAAGAGGATTGATTCGAAAAGTATAAAAATAGATTGTTCTTGATTTTTTTATGGATGAAAGAATGAGATACTGTATCTGGAATATACATTATCTAGCTTTTAGCCCAATTAAACCCATATTTTAATTCAGTTTTTTTCTTAAGTCTGAATTAAATAAGAGATTTCTTTTAGATTTAAGTTAAAGTTCTGGATTTGGTTTTTTCAATGCAAAATGAAAGATGAAATGAAAGAAAAAGAGTATGTAGAGAAAGAATTGAGTAAATTATTAGAAACAACTCTCAAACTAGAGAATGAGCTATACTTAATTCAAGAATCTCAGTAATGAAATTGAAACAGAATTATTTCTAATATTTGTTAATGTCTAATATTCCCTTGCAATATAAACAATTTCCTTTGCAATTTTTCCACATATGACACATTTGCCTTTTGCTTTATCTTTTTCATCTAATTTAGTGCCCCGAACATAAGCCCCTACTTCTTTTTCAATAATTTCTGCACAAGAAACCCCTTTTTTGTTTACAGAACAGAAATTACACCTAGCTATCCCTCCTTGTTTTATTACTTGTTTTATTTCTTTAATATTTTTAGTGTTTTTTATTTTTCCTTCAAAGATTTTATCTGATTTTTTGATTAGATTATTTGTAAACTCTTTTGCAATATTTTGTATCTTCTTTATAACTACTTTTTCAGAAACAACTTCTTTTTTATCTAAATCTCTTCTGAAAATTGTTATTTTTTTGTTTTTTAAATCTTTTAATCCCATATCTATTCTTATTGGAACTCCTTTCATTTCCCAGTGGTTGAATTTCTCTCCAGGACGTTTATCTGTATAATCTATTTGAACAGAAGCAAATTTTTTTATTTTGTCTTTTAATTCTTCTGCTTTTTTTATCAATCTTGGATTTTTTTCATCTATAGGGACTATCATTACTTGAACCGGGGCTATGTTCCAAGGAAATTTTAATCCTTTATTATCTCCATGAATAATTATAATACTAGCAAAAATTCTTGAAATTGCTGGCCCGTAACAAGTTAAGTGTACATATTTTTCTTTTCCATCACTATCTTTAAATTTAATGTTAAATACCTTTGAAAAATCAGGAGAAATCATATGTGTTGATGGTTGTTGAACAACTCTTCCATCTGGGTTTAAAACATCTGCTGCAAATGTTCTCGAAGCTCCTGGAAATTTATCCCATGAAGGTCTCTCAAAAAATATAAAAGGTAATGCAAAAATATCATGAAGAACTTTTTTAGTTGTTTCCATATCTTCTAGTACTTGTTTAAATGCATTTTGTTCTGATGAGTGTGCACAATGGGTTTCAATCCAATAGAATTCTCTACTTCTTAAAAAAGGACGTGTTGCTTTTGTTTCATATCTAAAAATATTTGCTCTTTGGTATGCCTTTAAAGGTAAATCCTTGTAGGACCTAATCCAAATATTAAACATTTGATAGAATGCAGTTTCACTTGTTGGACGTAAAGCTAATTTTTCTTGAAATTTTCTTTTCCCTCCATGGGTTATCCAAAAAACTTCTGGTGTGAACCCCTTTATATGTGCAGATTCTTTTAATAGATTTTTTTCTGGTATCAAAGTGGGGAAATAATAAGGTTTATGATTCTTTTTTTGAAGAATATCTTCAAAATGATTATACATTTTTTCCATAGATAAAACAGACCATGGTTGAAATACTAAGAACCCTTTAACATTATACCTTAAATCAGCAAGTTCAGCCTTCTGAACCACCTGCGTGTACCACTCAGAGAAATTTTCCTCTTTCTTTACTGTTAGCCCCTCTTGGCTTTTCTTAGTCATATTTGATTAAATAAAATAATGTATTTAAAATTAACCTATTCATAAAGAATAAAAACCCCCAAAATTTAGTATTTTAGGGTCTGTAGTTCAACGGATAGAATTTCCGGTTTCGGCCCGGTAGATCGAGGTTCGATTCCTCGCAGGCCCATTTAGTTAGTTTTTTATATCTTGACTTATAATTATTGTAATGGAATCAAAGAAAAAATCAAGTTATATGCTCTTATTTTCACTTATTTCCCTAATCTTTTTTAGTATAGTTTATTATATGAAAAGAGAATTCTTTTTAGGTATTTTAGTAATTGTATCTGCAATAGGAATTATCTTCTTTTGGGCTCTTTATTCCTCAAAAAAATTCAGAAAGCTTGCTTTTGGATACTAACCAGATAGTTTTTTATATCTTGATAAATTATTTTGGTTATGAAAAATAATGCTAAGCCTGGAGATTATGTTGAATTACATCTTACAAAAGTAATTTATGAGGGTGTTCTTTTAGAGAGCCCTGAGACAGATAAAGGGATTGTTCTTTTGAAACTAGATTCTGGGTATAATATTGGATTTAATAAAAAAGATGTTCTTGAGATAAAAGTTTTGAAGCAGGGTAAAGAAAAAGAAGAGAAACTTGTTTTGGAGAGGGAAAAAGGAAAGCCAAACATTGCTATGATTATTACAGGAGGAACTATTGCTGCCAGGCTTAATCCAAGAAAAGGAGGAGTAGATTGGTTAGATACACCTGAGAGCCTATTTAAATTTTATCCAGGAATCTTTGATAAAGTCAATGTTGTTAAAATAGAGGTTCCTTTTATGAAAGCTTCTGAGGATATGGATTACAAAGACTGGCAAAAGATTGCTAAGGTTGCTGAAAAATTACTTAATGATTCTAATATTAAAGGGATTATAATTACCCATGGAACTGATTTTTTACATTATACTTCTGCTGCTCTGAGTTTTTTTCTTAAGAACTTGAATAAGCCAGTTGTTTTGACTTACTCTCAGAGAAGTATAGACAGGGCTAGTAGTGATGCTAATTTAAATTTACAATGTAGTGCTCTAGCTGCTGTAAGTGATATTGCTGAAGTCATGTTGGTTGGCCATGCATCTGAAAATGATGATTTTTGTTATGCAATGCCTTCAACAAAAGTTAGAAAAATGCATACTTCAAAAAGAGATGCTTTTAAGATTGTAAATAGCAAACCCTTTGCTAAAATTTATCCAGGTAAAATTGTAAAAGAATCAGATTATAATTTGAGAAACACAGGAAAAGTTAAGACAGATATTAAATTTGAAGAAAAAGTTGCATTAGTTAAGATTTATCCTGGACAAGATCCTGATATTTTAGATTATTATGTTAAGAAAAAATATAAAGGATTGGTTTTAGAGATGTGTGGTTTAGGACATGCTCCTACAAAAAGAGCTAGATTAGGATGGACTAATAAACTTAAAGAAATACAAGATAAAGGAGTAATTGTTTGTGCAGCTAGCCAGACTATTTTTGGAAGATTAGACCCTCTGGTTTATTCAAATGGAAGAGAATTACTTGGAACAGGAATTATTTATTTAGAGGATATGTTAAGTGAAACTGCCTTTGTTAAATTATCATGGGTTTTAGGACATGGAGAGTGGGCAAAGAATAAAGGAATTGTTAAAGAAATTATGTTAACTAATTTTGCTCATGAATTTAGTGATAGATTAGAACAATAAAACACAAATTCTTATAAATTCTTATTTTAAAGGATTTTAATGGGAAAAGTATTGGTAACTGGTGGATTGGGATATATTGGAAGCCATACTGTTCGAGTTTTAAGAGATAATTATGATGTTGCGGTTTTAGATAATTTATCTAAAGGACATATTCAAAGCATTCCTAAAGATGTACATTTTTATCAAATTGATTTAGCTAATAAGAAAGCATTAGATTCTTTTTTTGAAGAAAATGATATTGATTCAGTGATTCACTTTGCTGGATTTATTGAGGCAGGGGAATCAATGATTAATCCTAAGATTTTTTATCAAAATAATGTTATTAACACCCTTAATCTCTTAGATTCAATGTTAAAATTTGATACTAAGAGAATGATATTTTCTTCTACTGCTGCTATTTTTGATCCTAGTGAAAAGCCAATTTCTGAAGAAGGTAATAAAAAACCTGCAAATGTTTATGGAAAAACTAAATTAATTATTGAAGAGACACTTAAAGATTATGATTCTGCTTATGGATTAAAGTCTGTTTGTTTAAGATATTTTAATGCTGCAGGAGCAGGATTTGATATTGGAGAAGATCATAATCCAGAATCTCATCTTATCCCTTTAGTTCTCCAAGTGCCTTTAGCAAAAAGAAAAGAAATAAAAGTTTTTGGAACAGATTATCCTACTCCTGATGGTACTTGTATTAGGGATTATATCCATGTTTTAGATTTAGCAGATGCCCATATTTTAGCTTTACAACAATTAAAAGATTCTAATCAAAGTGATGAATATAATCTTGGTAGTGAAAGAGGTTATTCTGTGATGGAAATTATTGAAATGGCTAGAAAAGTGACAGGTTTTAATATTCCTTTTGTTAAAAGTGAAAGAAGAACTGGTGATGCTTCAATATTAATTGCAGATTCTACTAAAGCTAAGAAAAAATTAAAATGGAATCTTAGATTTTCATTAGAAGAAATTATTTCAAGTGCATGGCAGTGGCATAGTCAGAATCCTGAAGGATTTAAAGAATAATTATTTTCTTAAGTGCCTTTTCATCATAACTCTTTCAACCCTATTAAGCTGTTTTATTATTTCTTCAATCTCTCTTTCAGCTTTTCTATTTGTAGCGTAATCATACTCTGCTCTTTGTCTATCTCTTTCAATAGTTCTATTTTGACTCATTAAGATTATTGGAGCTTGTATAGCTGCTAGACAGGATAAGGCAAGATTTAATAAAATAAACGGATAAGGATCCCAGGTTCTTCCAAAAATAATCCAAGTAGTATTAACACCCATCCATATTAATAGAAATATAAAAAAAAGTATTATAAAATACCAGCTTCCTGCCCATTTAGTTATCCAATCAGCAGCTCTCTGACCAAAGGTTAATGGAGCAATAGTGTGATTATTATTCTTCTTTTTCACTTCTTTTTTATCCATGTTATATACAAATTTGAAACCTATTATAAATCTTATTACTTTTCTCTGATTTTAGTTGTAACTAAGTAGGGGTTACATAGAGAAAGGTTTATAAATCTTAAGTGGCTTTTAATTTTCCAATGGGAATAAAGACATTACAGCAAATTGTTCAGGAATATGATAATTCTCCAGAGGTAAATATATCCTTAGGTTTGAGGCCTTCAGGAGTTATTCATCTGGGAAATATGATGACTATGGCTCTAGCAATGGGATTAGGGCATGAAGTAGGTCCGCATATATCTAAAGTAAATGTTGCTATCTGTGACTATGACTTACCTGATGAGAATGATTGGGATATCAAGGCTAATGGTTTTGCTAAATTTTATAGGGATTTAAAAGACCAAACAGGTGTTTGTGATTCAACTTATGCTAAATCTAGAAAAGATATTGAAGAATTTTTAACTAATTTGTCTAAGCAAACTAGTGTGGATTTTAATATTAGGGATTTGTCAGATATTCAGAGAGAGCCTTCTTTTAGAGAGGGATTAAAGAAAATTTTAGATAGCCCAGAAGCTATGAAATTAATTTTTCCTAATTTAAAAGATGATTCAGTTGTTGTTTATCCTGTTTGCCCTAAATGTAAAACAAGTTATACCTCAACTATTAAGGGAAAGAGAGTTACATACAAAGATGGAAGGATTTTTACTCATTGTTCAAATTCAGATTGTGATGTTAAGGAGTATGATATTTCAATCCTAGATCAAGATGCTGAATTTTCTGTTCATATGTTTATTGACCCTTTAAGAGATGCAGTGGTTAAACCTTGTGCTGATGTTCATGTTTTTGGAGGAGATTATTCTCAAGAACATGGGGAAAATAAACTTCCAAAGATTGACAAAATTGGTAGACTTACTCAGATAGCTTCAGATGGAAAATCTCCTGACTACTTAGTTGGGCCTACAATTTATGCTAGAGATGGTGAAAAAATGAGCAAAACTAAAGCAAATGGATTGACTTCAGATGTTTTAGTAAAACACTTAGGTGATGACTACCCATCAAGAGTTTTAGATTTTACTTTAGGTTTAGTTAATAGTGGTTTTAGTCACGTAGACTACCCTCTTGTAGACGAAAGATTACTAAATAAGTAATTTCAATAATTTTAATAACTCTTTTTTATTTAATTATTTATGCCTGAAATTAATTATAAAGAAATTGGATTTAAGTCTGGTTTAGAAATACATCAGCAATTAGATACTAGTAAATTATTTTGTAATTGTCCTAGTGTCTTGAGAAATGATGAACCTGATTTTACTGTAAAAAGAAAACTTCATGCAATTGCAGGAGAGAGCGGAGAAATAGATGTTGCTGCAAAGTATCAAGCTACCATGGATAAGGAATTTATTTATCAGGGTTATAATGACACTACTTGCTTGATTGAATTAGATGAAGAGCCCCCTCATGAGATAAATCCAGAGGCTTTGAAAATTGTTCTTCAGATTGCTATTTTACTTAATGCAAAAATTATGCCTATAACTCAAATTATGAGAAAGACTGTTATTGATGGAAGCAACACTTCTGGATTTCAGAGAACAGTGATGATTGCAAGAGACGGTTATGTTGAGACTCCTAAAGGAAGAGTTGGGATTGAGTCAATTTATCTTGAGGAAGATTCTGCAAGACCAGTTTCAAAAGAAGAAGGCAAAGTTGTCTGGAGATTAGATAGATTGGGAATTCCTTTAGTTGAGGTTGCAACTGCTCCTGATATTAAATCTCCTGAACAAGCTAAAGAAGTTGCTTTACATATTGGAAGCATTCTTAGAAGTTGTAAAGTAAAAAGAGGAATTGGAACAATAAGAGAGGATGTTAATATGTCTATTAAAAGAGGAGAGAGAGTTGAAATAAAAGGAATGCAGGATATGAAGATATTTCTTAAGGTTTTAGAAAAAGAGATTGAGAGACAGATAAAAGTAGTTAAACAAGGAAAATCTAAACAAGAAGTTAGAAATGCATTGCCAGATGGTTCAACTGAATTCTTAAGACCAATGCCTGGAAGCGCGAGAATGTATCCTGAAACTGACTTGCCTATGTTAAAGATTCATAAGGATTTTATTAATGAAGCTAAGAGAGACTTGCCTAAATTAAGAACGGAACAAGAGGCTGAATTAAGTAAAAAAGGATTGAATAAAGACATGATTACACTTCTTTTTAGATTAAATAAGGTTTCAGAATTTAAAGAGCTGCTAAAAATAATTGATAAGCCTCAATTAATTGCTAAGGTTCTTTTAATGTATCCTAAAGAAGTTGCTAAGAGAGAGGGAGTTAAATTAAAAAAAGCAGAGGAGATTTTGAGTTTAAATATTTTAGGGTTTGTTCTTGAATCAGTTAAAAAGAAAAAAATCTCTGAAAGAGATATTAAGCATGTTCTTGAAAGAATTGTAAAAGGAGAGAGTATAGAAGAAGCAATTAAGTTTGAGAGAGCAGATATAAATGAGATTGAGAAAGAGATAATGAAAATAATCAAGAAAAAACCTGGATTAAGTGCAAATGCTTATATGGGATTAGTTATGAAAGAGTTCAAGGGAAAAGTTGATGGAAAGACTGTTATGGAAATTATTAAAAAGTATGTTAAATAATCTTGAATATGTTAAGAACACATAAATTAAATGAGGTGGATGAGAAACTTGTTGGAAAGAAAGTTAAACTTACTGGGTGGGTTGATGTTATCAGAGAGCATGGAAGTGTTGTTTTTATTGATTTAAGAGATAGATATGGTAAAGTACAGGCTGTTATTTCTAAAAAATCTGATGATTTTAAAAAAGCTAAATCTTTGACAATGGAGTCTTGTATTGAAATTGAAGGAGAAGTTAAAAAAAGACCTAAGGGAACTGAAAATAAAGAATTAATTTCAGGAAAAATTGAAATTTCTATTAATAAAATTGATGTTTATAGTATAGCTGGAATGCTTCCATTTAAGCCAGATGATTCTAAAGATATTTCAGAAGATATTAGATTAAGGTATAGATATTTGGATTTGAGAAGCAATAGAATGAAAAACAATATTGAAATGAGGTATAAAATTGTTAAATTTATAAGAGATTATCTTAGTGAAAAAGAATTTTTTGAGATTACTACCCCTATTTTGACTAAATCCACTCCTGAAGGTGCAAGAGATTTTATTGTTCCTTCTAGGATCCATGCTGGAAAATTTTATGCACTTC
>CAZRQO010000021.1:0-4736 GCA_964602425.1 Candidatus Woesearchaeota archaeon
GCAAGAGATTTTATTGTTCCTTCTAGGATCCATGCTGGAAAATTTTATGCACTTCCTCAAAGTCCTCAGCAGTATAAGCAATTATTAATGGTATCTGGATTTGACAAGTATTTTCAGATTGCTCCTTGTTTTAGAGATGAAGATGCAAGAGCTGATAGAAGTCCTGGAGAATTCTATCAATTGGATTTAGAGATGAGTTTTGCTGAACAAAAAGATATTTTAGATTTAACTGAAGATTTATTTGTAAGTTTAGTGAAGGAGTTACTTCCAAAAAAGAAACTAACTTTTAATAAATTTCCAATATTAACTTATAAAGAAGTTATGAAGAAGTATAAGACTGATAAGCCTGATTTAAGAAAAAATAAACAAGACCCTAATGAATTAGCTTTTTGTTTTGTTGTTGATTTTCCTTTATTTGAAGAAAAATTAGAAAAAGGACATTATGCTCCAATGCACCACATGTTTACAAGGCCAAAACAAGAAGATTTAAAATTCTTAAATAAAAAAGACGCTCCTAAAGTCAAGTCTTATCAACATGATTTAGTCTTAAATGGAGTAGAGGTTGGAGGAGGAAGTATGAGGATTCATGATTCTAAAGTGCAGGATAAGATTTTTGATTTAATTGGATTTTCAAAACAACACAAAGATTATTTTAAGCATATGCTGACTGCCTTTGATTATGGTGTTCCTCCTCATGGAGGCATTGCGCCTGGTATAGATAGATTAATTATGGTCTTGCTTGGAGAAGATAGTATTAGAGAAGTGATTGCTTTTCCTAAAAATAGAGAAGCAAGAGATGTTCTTATGGATGCTCCTTCTAAAATTGAGGAACAACAATTAAAAGAAGCCCATATTAATATAGATTTTCCTAAAAAGAAAAAATGAAAGATGATTTTTTATGGCATGAAGTATCTGAAAAAGAAAAAGAGAGAATAAAGAAACAGGCTAAGAATATTATGGATTCTTTTTCTAATAAACTTTCTAAAGTTGGAGAATTAAAAGAGGGTTTTATTGAAAGACTTGAATGTGAAAGAGAAGAAGGAAAAAAAGTAGGTTTAGAATTAGAGAGAGATACTATGTTTAAGAATGCTGCAAAGAAAAATAAAGATTTTATTATAGCAGAGAGGAAATCATGGTGAAAATGAAAAAAGATAAAATAAATGCAATTCTTCAGATAAACCCAGATTTAAAAAATCCTAAAAAAGGAAAACTTTCTGGAAAAACAATTGCTGTTAAAGCAAATATTAATGTCAAAGGATTAAATGCTTCTTGTGGTTCAAAAGTTTTAGAAGATTATACTTCTCCTTATGATGCAAGTGTTATTAAAAGGATTAAAGATGAAGGAGGGATTATTCTTGGGATGACTAATATGGATGAATTTGCTTGTGGATGGAGTGGAGAGACTTCAGCATTTGGACCAACCCAAAATCCAAAAGTTCCTGGATTAATCACTGGAGGAAGTTCAAGTGGAAGCGTAGCTGCTGTTGCTGCTGGTCTTTGTGATATGGCTTTAGGAAGTGATACAGGGGGGAGTATTAGAAATCCAGCGAGTCATTGTGGTGTTGTTGGTATTAAACCAACTTATAGCAGTGTTTCAAGATACGGGTTAATAGATTTAAGTATGAGTCTAGATCAAATAGGGCCTATTGCTAGAAATGTTTCAGATGCTGCTTTATTATTGAGTGTGATTCAAGGAAAAGATGAAAAAGATGCTATTAGTCAGAAATCAAAACCAATTGACTTAAAGAAAATTGAACAGATTCCAAAAAATATTACTCTTGGGATTTTAGATTTTGAGATTAGTAATAAACAGATTCAGAATATAATAGATAAAAAAGTTGATGACGTTATTAAAAAATATGGTTGGAATATTAAAAAAATTAAAATACCTCATATTGATTTAGCTGTTGCAACTTATTATCCTTTGGTTTATGTTGAGTTTTTTTCTGCTACTAGGAAATTTGATGGAAGACGTTACGGAAAACAAATTGAAAAGGCTGCTGGTCCTGAAGTTTTGAGAAGAATTCTTGGAGGAAGTGAAATTACAAAGGCAGAACATAAAGGAAGATATTATTATAGGGCTTTAAAAGCTAAGAAATTAATTGAAGAAGAATTTGCTAAAGCCTTTAAACAAGTGGATTGTATTATATCCCCAACTGTTCCTGTATTACCTCATAAAATTGGTGCTAAATTATCTTCAGAAGATATGTTTGCTTATGATGTGTTGACAATCCCTTATAATTTATATGGAAGTTGTGCTATAAGTATCCCTGCTGGAAATGTTAGTGGCATACCTATTGGAATACAAATAGCTTGTGATAAATTTCAAGATGAGAAAATGTTACAAATAGCTAGAAGTTTTGAAAAATTATTTTAGTTTTTTCTCAAGAATTTCTTTAGATGTTTTGTAGTCTGCTCTTTTATCACTAATTTTCATAACCTGGCCAATAAGAAAATTTAGTGCATTAAATTCTCCGGATTTGTAATCTTTTACTGCTTTTGGATGCTCTCCTATTATTTTATCTACAAATTTTTCTATATCTTGTTCTTTAGAAATCTGTTTATGTTTTTTTATTCCTTTTTTTGGAGAGTATGAATTTTTTTCAGCCCAACTTCTTAATATGTCTTTAGCTTTAAGTTCTGTTAATTCTTTTTTTTCTATCATATTAATAAGTTCAATAAAATGAGCAGGATTTATATTAAGATCTCCTAATTCTTTTTTTGTATAATTAAGCACACTTACAAGTTCTTCAATTACCCACCTTGTTGCTAATTTTGTGTTTGTTTTTTTAATAATTTTTTCAAAGAATTCAACAACATCTAATTTTTTTGTTAAAATCTTTGCGTGTTTTTCTAAAATTTTATATTTTTTAATTAATTTTTTTACTTTTTCTTGGGGGGTTTCTGGAAGCTGAGATTTTATTTTTTGGATTCTTTGTTTCTGAATATTAATTACTGGAAGGTCTGGTTCTGATATAAATCTATAATCTTGGGCTTCTTCTTTTGTACGCATTCTTTTTGTTTCTTTTTTCTCAGAATCAAACATCCTTGTTTCTTGAATTTTAGGAACATCTTTTTTTTGTCTTTTAATTTCTTCATTAATTGCTGCTTGAATATTTTTTATACTGTTTATATTTTTGATTTCTACTCTTGCTCCTTTAAATTCTGGTAAAGAAACATTAACATCTGCTTTTATTCCACTTGTTTTATCTATTGTTTTTATATAATTTAGAGTGGCTATTAATTGTCTAAGCCAGTTACCAACATCTTCAGCATTTTTGAAGTCTGGCTCTGTTACAATCTCAATTAAAGGGGAACCTGAACGATTATAGTCTATTTCTCCTGTTTCTGGATTCCATGAAGCAGGGTCTTCTTCAAGATGACACTCTGTTATTCTAATTCCTAAAAAGTTTCCATTTTTTCCATTTGGTGTTGCATATGGTCCTGACATTGTGTTTTGAAATCCTTTTGGAAGATCTGGCCAGGAATAGTGTTTTCTCTGCCAAACTAATTTTTCATTTATTTTACAATTAAGAATAAGAGCTATTTGGATTGCTTTGTCTATTGCTTTTTTATTCGGAAGAAGGGGTTTTGCTCCTGGTTGTCCAGTGCATATAGGACATATATTTGTATTTGGTTTTGCTATCTTAATCCCGTGTTCTGCTTTGCAAGTACAGAATAACTTTTCATTTGTATTAATATAACCATGAATTTCTAATCCAATTTTTGCCATAATTTATCTAAGAAATAAGGATTTATTAAATTGATGGATGGATATAAAAACGTTTTTGTTAAGGTGTTAAATTGAGAGAATCATAACACAATGAAGCCGCACCAAGGATTGCTATATGTTCTATGTTCGGAGCCTCAATTTTTAACTTAGAATAGCTTCTTTCAAAAATGGATTTTTTTAGAGATTCTATCATGGATTTTTTAAAGAATTTATATGCTTTTGAAACAGAGCCTCCTAGGATTATTATTTCTGGGTCAATTGAATTCACTATCATAGACAAAGCTTTTCCAAGATTATACCCAAATTTGTTAAATATTTTTAGTGCTTTTTTATCTTTTTCCTCTGCTTTTTTAAATAATTCCTCCCCACTGATATTAAATTCTTTTTGAAAATATTGTCCAGAACAATAATGCTCAATATTGTGGTCTTTGAATGTTATACTTCCAAATTCTCCTGCATTTCCACTATTTCCATGATAAAGTTTGTTATTAATTATTACTCCCGCACCAAGACCAGTTCCAAGAATAAGTGCAACAATGTTTTGGTATGGTTTTGCTTTGCCAAAATATTTATTACCTAGAGCAAAGCAATTTGCATCATTATCTATGATCACAGGGATTTTGTATTTTTCCTCTAATATCTGTTTTAATGGAATTCCTTTAAAAGAAGGAATATTATTAATTTCAGAAATAATTCCTTTTTCAGTATCAATTATCCCAGGACTTCCTATTCCTATTGCCTTAATATCTTTGTCAATTAATCTATCAATTATATGAGTTAGATGTTCAAGAATCTCCTCCCTTGTTCCTTTTGCATTGATTTTTTCATGAATAGCTTTTTCAAATTTATTCTCTGAGATAACTGCAGCATTTATTATTGTACCCCCAATATCTATTCCAATGACTTTCATTTTTGTTTGAAAGGATTAGAGATATAAAAACGTTTTTGTTATATTCTAAGAAGGTGTCTTTTTAATGTAATAATGCTTTTAAATTATAAGGGG
>CAZRQO010000021.1:4836-8659 GCA_964602425.1 Candidatus Woesearchaeota archaeon
CTTCAAGAGGAGCATCTCCTGTTGAAAAACTTGCGCAAGAAAATGCAAGATATCTAACTTCTATAGATACTCCTACATTTATGGCACATACAATTTCATTAAGGAAGTTAAATGAAACAATTAATTCATATGAAAGATCTTTGAAAGAATTGCCAGATACAAAATTAAATGCAATGATTAAAAATTATATGCAAGAATTTTTGAATAGTGAATTAGTTCAAAGTTTAAGGGTTCCTAATTTAAGGCATAAATCAAATAAATTAACTAATTTAATTGCAGATAGAGATGATTATTCTGAAGAGTTTGGTGAAAATTATTCTGTAAATTATGCACAGACATTTGCTTATTTAGCACAAGCACATAGACATAGAACCTTGAATTATAATATACAACCATTATCTGATAATCCAGATGATTTAGGATTTATTGTGCCTAGAATTATTGTTGATAAACCAGAATTAGCTTCTGAATGGGAAAGGGATATAAGAGAAGTAGCAGAAAATGATATTCCTCAGGGAACAATGATTCAAATACATGAAAATGGAAATGTAGAAGAATTTATATGGAAAGCATATGAAAGACTTTGTGGACGTGCGCAATGGGAAATTATGGATAGAACTAAGAAAACATTAGATAAATATATTTCTGCAACAAAAGAAACAAATCCCGCAGTACATAAAAAACTTAGTCAGTATGAAAATGGGCCACGATGTACTTTTCCTAATCACCAGTGTGATAGTGAATGTGCTTATGGTCCAAAAGAAGCTTTAGTTAGAGTTATTTAATTTTTTTTAAAAATCTTACTTTTTATTCCTTTTGTGTTTTTTGAGCCAAACCTGTTTTTTTAGATTCTACTTTTTTAGTTTTAGATTCTAATATTTTTTGATATTTTACATCACGATGAATTGGGTCTGTTTCATTGTTTCCATCATTAAATCTCTTAAAAAATTCTTCTAAATGTTCTGGAAGATATCTAACCCCCACACCAGCCATTTCTGCATATTTTAAAATATCATTTTTTGGATCTAATTTTTGTAATTTTTCATATGCTTCTCTTGTCATTTCTACTTGACAAACAATGTCTTCGTGTGCTCCTGCCATAAAAATCCCAGAATCTTGCTATTTTTAAGGATATGTATTATTGAATAATCTTATAAATATATAATTCTTAGGTTGATTATGAAAAAGAAAAAAGACAATGCAGGAGATTACTTGTTTGTAGGACCTTTGTTTATAGGGCTTGGACTTGGACTTTATTTTGAACAAACTGCTGTTGGAGTTCTTATAGGACTTGGAGTAGGTTTTTTATTACGAGCAATTTATTATTTGTTGAAAAAGAAGTAAATTAAAAGAAATTCCTTTATTATTCTTTAAAATAGTATTATTTAAAAATACTTATTCCTTCATATTTTAGATGAGAAAAAGAGGAGGTTATAATTTTTTAGTAGTGCTTTTAATAGTGGCTTTTATTATTGGTTTATTTATTTTAATTAGGCCTTTTTCTGTTGGAAGAGTTTTAGATGAGAACATTACTAATGATAATGAGACTAATTTAACTGAATCTGATTCAGAGCCTATTAGGACTACTATTATAGAAGAACCAATTCTTCCAGATGAACCTCCATTATCTAATGGTGGATCTGGAACAGAAGATCAAACACAAGAAGAAGAAATTCCTCCCACAGAACCAGAAGACACTACAAGAGGAGTTGCCTCTCTTCCTGGAGACATAAGTTCATGCCAAGATATTGATTATGGGCCAGGAATATATACTCTTGATAGAGATTTGGAGTCAAATGGAACATGTTTTAATGTAATTGTAAATAATGTGGTTATTGATTGTCAAGGATATAGTATTACTGGAAATACTAGTTGGAATGGAATAAAACTAAATTCTTTACAGAATGTTACTATAAAAGATTGTGAAATTATTAATTTTACCTATGGAATTCATGTTGATGAGAGTAATAATAGTATACTTATTAGTAATTTACTTGAAGATAATTACTATGGCGTTTATGTTTATTATGCTTTTAATACAACAATTTACAATTCTTCAGTCTGGAACAGCGGAGATTGTGGAATTTTTCTTTATGGAGGTTCAAACAATAATTTAACTAAAAATATTGTGAAAAATTCTTCTGGTGATGGAATTGCATTTTATTATTCTTCAAATTACAATACTGTAGTAAATAATACTATCTCTGATTTAAATAAAGGTATTAGATTTACTGACTCTCATCATTCAACTATAAAAGAAAATATCCTGGAGTCTAATTCTAATGGTATTTGGATCTATAACTCTATAAACAATACTTTTTTCTTTAATAGACTAATTTCTAATAATGATGGTGGAATTTGGATGCAGGGTAATAGCATAAACAATACTATAAGCTCAAATATTTTTGAAGAAAATACCCCCATGGATCTGAAGTTTTATGATAGGTTTGCTTGTAATAATATAATTCTTGATAATAATGCTTCTACTCAGAGTGGATATAGACCGATATTATATTATAATGAATTAGATAGTGGTGGTTCAGATATGGAAGTTGGACAATTAATATTATGTAATGCAAGTAATTCTGTTTTAGATAATATAACTGTTCTTGGTTCTAGTGTAGAAAATAATGGAATATTTTTAATATATACAAATAATTCAGTAATATCTAATTCAAATATTTTGAATACTTATTATGGAGTCTCTCTTTATGCTAGTGCAAATAATACTATAAATTCAACTATTATAGATAATTCAAATAATTCTTCTATTTATCTTACTGGCCCCACTTCTTACTTTCATTCTAATAATAATAAATTCTTGAATGTTTCAACAAATAATTGTTATGAAGATATTAGGTTTAATAAACCGAATAATGGAACAGAAATTATTGATACTTTTCTTGAGAAGTATGATTTTGGACCAGGAGGAAAAGTTATTTTTGAAGATACAGATTATGGGAAAATAGATTTTTTAGAGGGCCTATCAGGAAGTGGAACTAATTTAAGTTTAGATATTCAAATTAATGATAATAGTGCTTATGTTAATTCAACTCAGACAGGATTAAACAAATCTGCTAATATTACTCTTTATGGATTAAGAACAGATTATTATGAACCTATTATTGTAAGAGATGACTCTATATGCCCTTCAAATATTTGTCATAATTTTACAATTCTTAATGCTGGAAATGTTAAGTTTAATGTAAATTATTGGACAACTTATTCTATTGAAGAGAATTTCACTGAAATTAGTAGTTGTCAGACTTTAAGTACTGCAAATATGGTTTACAAGTTGACACAGGCTGTAAATTCTTCTGGAACTTGTTTTAATATAACTGGTGAAAATATAACTCTTGATTGTCTGGATTGGTCAAATAGAATTATTTATGGAAATTCTTCAAGTTCAACATCATATTATGGGGTTTATTCAAATTCCAGCAGAACAACTGTGCAAAATTGTGAAATAACAATGGGAGAAGAAGCTAATGGTCTTTTAGAGAGATATGCTATTTATTATGATGGAAGCTCAAATGGAACAATCTCTAATGTCAATGCAAGCAATAACAGGCAGGGAATTGTTTTTGATGGAGATGCAAGCAATAACAATGTTTATGATAACATTGCAAACAATAATGAGCAGACAGGAATTTATCTTATTACTAATAATGGAAGCTCAATAACAAATAACATTGCAAATAATAATAAATTTGGAATCAGGATTTACTGGGAATCTGATGACAATATAATAGAGAATAATACTGCAAATGATAATAGTGAAGCAGGATTTTATTTTGGACCTGATGCAGATAATAATGTCATT
>CAZRQO010000022.1:0-8476 GCA_964602425.1 Candidatus Woesearchaeota archaeon
TGCTGGGAAATAGACCACCATTAAGTGGTCGACAAATAATATTTAAAACTTTCTTAAAACGGCGGATCATCCTCTTCTAGTTCAACAATTTGTGATAATTTCTCTTGATAATCACCAATTTTATCAAATGTTTCTTTGACAACTTCCCAGTAATCGTCTCTAAACTCATATCTTTCAGCAGTTTCTAGATAATCAGGTATTATTCTTTGTAAGCCATTCAATAAGTTTCTTGCTTCTTTAATTTTATAATCTCTAGCTCTATTTCCTAAATCTTCTATAGCTCTTAAACATTCTTGAATAGATCCAGCAATTTCTTGTCCTCTTTTAGGAAATTTTGTTCCTTTTCGAAAAGCATGACAAATATGTGTGTGAATTATCCCTGTAGTTTCTTCAAGTCCAGGAGTTTTTCCCATTGTGATCAATATTTTTCTTCATTTAAAAGAATTATTATATCCCAGTCACAGCATAGTGGTTGACAATCCTTAAATATCTAAAACATATATTAAACTCATAATAAACATATAATAAACTCATATCGAAACTCTCGAATGTCGCACGAAGGGGTCTTGCGCGGTTGGGGCGTAACCCTATTTTGGCATCGCCAGGGGACTCGATTTTATGAACAAAACATATATAAATAAGAAAGGATAAGACATAATTATGGAAGAAGAGATTATTTCTAATGAAATTAAAGGTAAATGGGTAGTCTTGTTAAATGAGCATATTATTGCCTCTGGAGATGATATTAAAAATATAATAAAAATTGCTCAAGAAAAATATCCTGGGAAAAAGTTTATTCTTGCAAAAGTTCCTGAAGAAGGTACAATGATTTATTGAGTAGAAAATGGTTCTTTTTTTTAATTATCATAAACTTCCTAATAAAAAAGGAGTAGATATAAGAACACCAACTATTCCTATCACATTGAAAGGGCGAGCTAAAATAAATATTAAAGTATATGCTTTAATTGATTCTGGGGCAGATATTTCTATTATTCCAAAGGCATTAGCAGAAGTTTTAGATTTAGATTTATCTGGAGAAACACATATAAGTTATGGTGTTGGGGGAGAAATAAAAGTTAAGGACTCAAAAATGAGGGTTACATTAGAGAAGAAACCCCATCAAGAAACATATAGTTATACCATTCCTGTCCAAGTTATATTAACTGGGGAAGAGCCCCCCATAATCCTTGGACGAAAAGGTTTTTTTGATAAATTTATTATTACTTTAGATGAAAGTAAACAGAAGATTAAATTGAAAAAAGTGAAAAGAGTTTATTAAATAACGCCCTGTGTGGGTGTTATTTTTCTTTATATTGTAGACTAATCATATAATCTTTTATCTTCCTTTTACCTCAAAATTTTGAAGAGTATCATAACATCTGGTTCGAGAAGCAAAAAAAGGCATAATATATTTTGAAATATCTTGTTCTATTACTTGTCCTAATTCTTTTACATTAACTTCAGGCGTAAGTTTATACCAATAATTTTCTCCTTCTCTTAGATGTTCCATTCTTTGACGTTTTATTGGAGCATCTTTAATGGGTTTTTTACCATTTGGCATAACATATGCTTCAAGAGTAAAATCTACTTCATTACCAGTATTCCACCTACTTGAGACTATATTAAGAAAATCTGTATTATCTTCTCCTTGCCTATTAAACCAATTTCCTTTCTTTTTGAAACCAGCTTCTTTCATGGCAGGTGCTATATTTTCTTTAATAATTCCCTTTAATCTATCTTGTTGAGTTACTGTTTCTAGTCCCATTTTTTAGTATTACTTATAAGGCAATTTAATATATAAAGGTTTCTATTGTAGTTTCTTAGGAGTAGTGACAATATAAGAATTATCATACTCCAGTCATAGTAAAGTGGTCGACAATCCTTAAATATTCTAAGAATCTAGAGAAATTAAGTAAAAATATTCAATACAAAGATTGAGTCCCTTGAGGATGCCAAGACAGGACAGTCGTCGGTTGGGGCGTCTTTTTTCTTATAATTACTTCTTTCCCTTTACTAGTTGAGCTATACCAATTAGTAATACTACTATTACTAAAGCCCATGCAAGAATACCATCTGTTACTGTTCCTAATTGAGTTACTCCAATTAAAGGAAGTAATAATACAATTCCTGCTAAGATTATAAGCCATGCATTAAGATTTTTCATTTTTTAACCTCCTTATCTTTCATAAAAATTAATAGTTATTATCTTTTATAAATTTTGACTCTTCGCATAAGTGGTCGACAATGGATGTAGTGAAGCCTGGTGTGAAGA
The DNA here is from genome assembly GCA_964602425.1 of Candidatus Woesearchaeota archaeon. Taxonomy (GTDB): domain Archaea; phylum Nanobdellota; class Nanobdellia; order Pacearchaeales; family GW2011-AR1; genus WJLC01. The sequence continues at coordinate 2,273 of CAZRQO010000022.1, forward strand.
TTATTAGTTAATTTTATTAATCTCTTCTTTCTTTAGAATATATGAAAAAAGGAATATGGATTGGCTTAATTGTTGTAATAATTATAGCGGGATTAATGATTTTTTTATACAATCCTAGTACACCAGAATCTTCTGAAGAAGTAAAAGATGAAACTTTAAGCTGTGAAGAGCTAGAAGACTCTACAGCAAGAGATGACTGTTATGCTGAAAGAGCTGTATTGGAAAAAGACCAAGATGTTTGCGATTTAATTCCTTTATTATCCGAAACAGGAGGAGCTACATTAAATAGATATACATGTTATAGAAAAGTTGCTGTTGCTATTGGAGATATCTCTATGTGTGAAGATATCCCTATTAAAGTGGGGGGTGGAACATACATGGGAAGAGATATTTGTTATGGAGATGTTGCAGAGGCAACAAAAGATGATTCTATGTGTGGAGGATTATCAGAAACTTATTCCCAAGATAGTTGTTATTTAGGCGCAGCAATAGGATCTCTTGATTCCTCTATATGCGAGAAAATTTCATATTCTGTAGATAGAGATAACTGTTATATAGAGGTAGCTGTAGGTACAATGGATAGTAGTCTTTGTGATAATATAGGGAGAGATAGTACTAGAGATAGATGTCTAGCTATAACATCCTAATTCTGACTCTTCACAATAGTAATCGACAAAAAATATTGTTTTCTATATCAAAAATATTTAAAAAAGGAAGAATGATGTTATTTTTATGGCAGAAAATAGAGAAGAATCTTGTTTTAATGAAGGTGAAAAAGTAGTCCTTACTTCTGAGGGTAGAACATATGACTTTGGATATATGGGTCAGACTGGAAAGGCAGTAATCTATGAAGAAGGGGAAAGAAACATGCAAGACAGTATTGCGGTTGATTTAGGATTATTAAGGAAATTAGAAGAATAAGAATAATTCCTTATTCGGTTGGGGCGTATCTTATCTTTTGTTCCTTCTTTTTGAACTAACAGCAATCATAACTACCTCAATAATTAATGTAACTTCCGATAAACTTTATATAATTCTCTTCCTAGTGGATTTCATGGGAATCTTTAGCTTTTTTAAGAAATTGGGAAAGACAAAAGAGATTGAAGAAATTGTTTCAGAGAAGTTAGTTTTTTCTGAAATTGAAGACTGGTTAGAAAAGAAAAGAGAAGAAAATGAGATTAAGGAAAAAGAAATCCTCTTTCTTGTTAAAGACAAAATTAAGAATTTTAATGCTGACTTAAGAACAAAAATAATTCTTCTTAATGAGTTTGATATTGAATCGATAAAAGCCGAGGATAGATTTAAAGGAATTGTTAGGAATAGTAGAATAAAATACATAGAAGCAGTCGACAATCTTATGGCTAATCTAGAAAATCTTAAAGAAACAAAATTTTATAATCTTACTAAAAGAATAGATAGAATCTTTTTTGACTTTAATAAAGCATCATTTAAGAATTATGAAAGAACAACCATTTTAATTGGGAAAGAAATGGCAAATATAAAAGTGGGACTCAAAACTTTTTCTAAAGATTTACTTGAAATTTTTAATAATAATAAAAAGATTTCTGAATTATTTCATAAGATTGAGTTTATTAAATCAAAATTAAATTTATTGGGTCTTATTGGAAGAAGCATGGTTGAAGTTAGTGAGTCGATTGTATCTCTTAATGAAAAAATTAATCAAAAGGAGAAGGAAAATCAGAAACTTTTGGACGAGATAGAGAGAATTAAAAAAAGTGAGGATTATAAAAATATGTTAGAAAAAAAAGAAAAAATAAGTGCGCTTAAAGAAGAGTCCAAGAATATTACATTTGCTTTAAAACAACTCATTGATTTTAAGGCTTTAGCTAATTTTTTTCATATATTCAAAGAAAAAATGGATATATTAAAGGACCATAAAGAAAATTTTCATGTAAATTTTGAAAAAGACAATGGCAAAAAGATAATGGATTTATTAGATGAAGCTAAATTAAGTACTGATACAATTTTGGAAAAAGTAAATTTAATCAGATCCAAAATAGAAGAAACAACAAACTATAAAAGAGAGATTAAAAAAGATGAAACTCTGGAATTATATTACAAAATAAAAGAAGTTATTAATGAAGTTGAAGGCCTAAAAATTGCAAAGGTTAAAGAAGAAAAAAGAGATGAAAATCTCCGGGCAAATAAAGAGGAATTAATTAGTTTATTAAAGCAAGAGCTTGGTAAAATGAATGTGGAAGTAGTTTGAATAAGTATGAATTGTTTGGGGTGTTTCTTATTCCCTAAAAAGGTTTATCCCCGCCAATACAAAAATGACACAAATTCTCTCTTTTTATTCCTAACTTTTCAAAAGCACTCAGCATTCCTTCTTTAGATAAGAAGCAGACTTCTGCTCCTATTTTTTGATTTATTTCTTCATCGGAAGAATTTCTTGCTATAAAGTTATCTCCAGGGGGCATGTCTATTCCATATAAACACCCTCGCGGAATGTTGTCTTTAGGAATTATTCCAATTTTTGGTGTATAATTTAAGAGATAAATTTTTTTCATATCTACTTCTTTCTTTAGTATTTCTATTGCCTTTTTTGAATTATTTCCCCTCACTGTGCTGTCATCGATAATTACAATTGTTTTGTCTTTCAAAAAATCTTTAATCTTTTGTCCTTTTATTTCAGGCATCAGGTATAGATTATTAGATATAGAATTATTTCTCTCTTCTTTATTGGATCCCATAAAAGATCTTTCTCCACGGGTTTTATAAAAAATACTTACAAATTCTATATCTAGTTTTTCTGCATAAGTTCTTGCTGCAGCTTCAGGACATCTAGGCAAAAAAGTTACAAAATCTACTTTTAATGGAAATTCTTTTGAGAGTTCGCCACCCAAAACCTCTCGAAGCTTTCTAACACTAATTCCATCAATAACAGAATCTGCATTTGAAATATAATTATATTCAAAGAAGCAATATTTTTCTTTTTTTTGGACAATTTTCTTTTTTTTATATCCACCCCCAGAAGATAAATAATAAACATATCCAGGCTTTAAATCTTCTATAAACTTTCCTCCATTCTTCCTGAGTGCTATATCCTCTGATGCGACTATATATTTTCCATCTTTCCACCCAAGAACCCCTGGCTTTATTCCTGATTGGTCTCTTAAAACTAGGATGTCCTTTCTTTTTTTTGAAGCCAAAGCTAAGCTATAGGCTCCTGGAATTTCCCTAAGAATTTCTTCTTCATTAGATTCTAAATATTTATATAAAATAGCTTCTGTGTCGCAGGTTGTGCTTAGTTTTTCAGGATTTTTTAATTTTAGAAATTCGGGATTAACTTGTCCATTATGAACTATTACTGCTTCACAATTTGAAATTATTATATGATTCCCATTATCTTTTATCTCCCCTCCAATAACATGTGGATGTGCTTCTTGTAGAATTTTATCTTTTCTCCCTCTTGTTGCATATCTAACATGTGCTAAATAGGTGTGGTAATTGTTACTTGGAAATAACTTATAGAGGTCTTCTATATCAAATTTATTTACACTTCCAGCCCATTTTATTACGTCGATTCTTTCATCGCCTATAAAGGCAATTCCTGCTGCTTCTCTTCCTCGGTGTTGCAAAGCTTTTAAAAAAGAATAAATATCATGAAGAGTATGAGCTACACAAAAACCGCAATTATGTTTAACCTCCATAGATATTTTAAATTTAGTTAGTTATTAAGTTTTATCATTCTTTTAAATATTATTTTTGTATAAGTACTTCACAAACATTTTCCTAGTTTGAAACAAATTAATAACTTTATACTTCTTTTAAGTAGTGACATAATAGGAAGTTTTTTAAAAGAGTATCTATTACTTTTTTTATGACAACTGTATTTGGAATAAAACACCCTTTAGTTAAATCAGCTGTATTAGTTGCAGATAGACAGACAACCTACACCATGCCAGAGACAGGTCTTCCTGTTAGAAAATCTCTTAGGAGAAAGCTTTGGACAGGTAAAAGAGGAAATTTTTGTTTTGGACATGCAGGAATGGCTGATAAAGAGACTTATGATTTTTTTCAAGAACTTTGTGATGGAAAATTTGATATAGAAAGAATAACAAAAAGACAGTATTTTCCAGAACTAAGAAAACTTAATTTAAAGAAAATGGGAAAAACAGTCGCAGATCCCCAAAATACAAGTGGAATAGTTCTTATTACAAGATTTAATAATAAACCAGAACTCTATACTTGCTTTCCATTAGGAGCAGTTCAAAAAGAAAAAGAAGTATGGACAACTATTGGAAGTGGGGGCAAGAAGATTCATGAGTATATGGGGGCATTACAAATTATGTCTGAAGCAAAAAATTATGTTGGTTCTGAAAAAGATCCTACTATAAGGGATGTAATTAAAGTAGGACTTGAAGCAGTAAGAAGAGCCCAGAGCCAAGATATATATTCTGATGGATTAGATATGCTTGTTTGCACTCCAAAAAAAATAATAGACCATTATGCTGAGTTAGGCGATGATTTTGCAAAGAAACTAAAGAGAATACAGAGACAGTATAAGTAATTCTAGTTCAAAAACCTTTAAATAATTAGAATAATAATCAAACCTATGGTTAATAAAAAAAAGAAAGGTTCTGCATTAAAGACTTTTGGAAAGGGGTTATGGTTTTTAGCTAAAACACCCTATTATATAGGAAAGGGGATTTATTCTTTGAGTAAGTATACAGGAGATAAGATTGAAAAAAGCTCTAAAAAAAGAAAAGTAAAAAAGAAAAGAGAATCAATGCTTCCCATATATGAAAACTTTAATGTAGTTCACACAAAAAAAGGAGATTATCTTCAATGGGAAGATAAGGTCAATAAATCTGACAGCAAAATAGGAGTTATTCTTGGGGCAAGAGGAAGTGGAAAAACAGCTTTTGGAATGAAATTTTTAGAAAATAGTCATGTAAAACACAAGAAAAAATGTTATGTAATTGGTTTTAATCCTGAAGAAATGCCTAATTGGATTAATGTTGTTGAAAACATTGAAGATTTAGGAAATAATTCTTTAGTATTAATAGATGAAGGAGGGATATTATTTAATTCAAGAGATTCAATGAGCAATGCAAATAAATTGCTTAGTGACCTGATTTTAATTGCTAGACATAAAAATTTGAGTATATTATTTATTTCTCAAAATTCTTCTAACTTAGACATTAATATCTTAAGACAGGCAGATTTTTTGATTTTAAAACCATCTTCACTATTGCAAAGGAATTTTGAAAGAAAGATAATTCAAAAGATGTATGAACAAGCACAAGAACATTTTGATAAATTTGAAGATGAGCCTGGAATAACCCATATCTATGCAGAAAAGTTCAATGGATTTGTTTCAAATCCGCTTCCTTCATTCTGGGGAACAAATATCAGCAAATCATTTAGATAGTTTTAGTGTAAAAAACTTTATAAAGTTGTCAAATTTTATTCAGTAAAGATGGTGAAAAAATTATTACTTATTGTTCTTGGAATATTATTGATTGGGTTAGTTAGTGCTTGGAGTGTTGATATAACTAAATTAAATGGAGATTCTATAAACTCTACTTATGGCGAGAAAATTAAATCTTTTTCTTATCAATTAAATGGGGATATTGATTGTTCTTCTAACATTTCTAATATGTGGTACAGTTTAGATGGAGGAATTAGTAAAGATGACCTTTCTTGTTCAGATTCTGAATCAGTTCTAAATTTAAATTCTTCAGATTGGTCTGGAGAAAACAATAACACTTGGATTGTATTTGCTAATTCTAGCACGGGAGAAATAAAGAATAGCACGGTTAATTTTTGGGTTGATAGTATATGGCCCATAATTACTATTTTAAATCCTACTAATGATGATGTTTATTATCAAAATACCCCTTATTTTACAATTACTGCTTTATTAGATGAAGATAATCCTTTTTACTATGCTCCTGATATAACAATGCATTTTAATATTTGGGATACAGTTGGAGCTCCCTATACAGCATCTCCTATAATGAATTCTTCAAATATTTCTTCTGAGAATTATAATAGTATTAATTTTGAAAAGGATGGAATTTATACTTATAATATAACCACTATAGATACTCCTGTTGGTCATGTTGGATATAATTCAGGAACAATAATAATAGATCAAGCTTCTCCAGTATACTCAAATATTGTAAATCAACCAGACAATGAATATGCTCCTGGAAAAGATTATGAATTTAAAAT
>CAZRQO010000023.1:0-8298 GCA_964602425.1 Candidatus Woesearchaeota archaeon
AATAAAAAAAGCTTTGAAAAATAAAGACCCAAAGAAATTTGCAATTGTTACTGGAATTGGTTGTCATGCAAAGATGTTTGATTATATTAATCTAAATGGGATAAATACTCTACATGGAAGAGTTCTTCCTACTATGCTTGGAATAAAAATTGGTAATCCTAATCTAAATGTTATTGGTTTTGCTGGAGATGGGGATGCTTATGCAGAAGGAATCTCTCATCTAGTTCATGCTGCACGATATAATTCAGATATAAAATATTTTGTCCATAATAATCAGGTTTTTGCTCTAACAGTTGGTCAGCCGACTCCAACCACTGAATTAGGTTTTAAAGACAAGACAAATCCTCTTGGGGTTAAAGTAGAGCCGATGAATCCTATTAAGCTAATGTTAGCAAGTGGAGCAACTTTTATTGCTAGAGTATTTGCAGATAGTAAACAGATTGAATGGATTACAAAAGAGGCTTTGAAACATAAAGGATTTGCATTTATTGAAGTAATACAACCATGTTTAATATTTCATCCTGATATAGGATATAAAGAGAAAACATATATGCTGGATGAAAAGCATGATAAAAAGAGTTTTAAACAGGCATGGAAAAAAGCTTGTGAATTTGATTATAATACTGTTAAAAAAATTCCTTTAGGAATTTTTTACCAAATAGAAAAAGAAACTTTTGAAGATAAATGGCCTCAACTACAAGCCTTGAAAAAGAAAGGAATTAGTTGGAGAGATATTAATAGGTAAAATGTCAAAAGAAACAAAAAAGTGGTGGGAATCTTCTTCAGAAGGTTATCAAAAGGATTCTAAGATACCTATAGATATACATTATGGACCAGGAGCACCAAATGAAAAAGTTATGAGGCTTCTTGGAAACTTAAAAAGAAAAAAAGTTTTAGAAATTGGTTGTGGTGGGGCACAATGTGGAATTGCAATGGCTAAAAAAGGTGCAATTGTAGTTGGAATAGATATTTCTAATGAACAATTAAAATTTGCAAAAAACTTAGCTGAAAAGAATAAAGTTAAAATGAAATTTTATCAAGGAGATATTGTAAATCTAAAACCAATAAAATCAAATTCTCAAGATATTGTTTTTACAGCTTGGGCACTTCATTATGTTGGAAATTTAAAAAAATGCTTTAAAGAAGTCAAAAGAGTATTGAAAAAAGGAGGAATCTTTGTGGCTGCACTTCCTCATCCATTTTATGATACTGTAAATTATAGAACATTGAAATTAAATAGAAGTTATTTTAATAGTGGAAAATTTGAAGAGGTATATTCTGATAAAACAAAGAAATTTGTTGCTTATTATCACACTTTTTCAAGTATAACAAATGCTTTTGCAGATTCAGGATTAAAGATTGAAAAAGTAATTGAACCAGATTCAAGAAAAAAACATAAAGGGGATCCTTGGTTTGGATTATGGCAATTTAAACTTAAACTCATGAAATATCTTCCTCCAACAATAATCTTTAAAGCTGTCAAGCAGTAACTTCCCAAACATAAAGTTCTTCAAAAAATAGTTTCTTTTTTGCTAGTAATTTTTTCTTATAATTTCCCCATTTAATTTCTTTTGTTAAAGAACTTGTTAAAAGATATATTTTTCCTTGGGGATTTAAGTGATTTTTTGCTTGTTCTAAAAATTTATTTATTATTTCATTTCCAAGCTTTCCTCCTGTTGTTGCTAACTTAGAAGATTTAGGCTCTTTTCTATTTTCAGGGAGATAAGGAGGATTAAAGACAATTAAATCATATTTGCCTTCAACAAAATTAAATAAATCAGAAGGCATACAATTGAAGCCTAGTTTTTTACAATGTTTAACTGCATCTTTGTTTATATCAACACCAAAGATATCTTTTATTCCAATTTCTTTTAATGTTTGAAGTTGAATTCCGCTTCCAATACCAATTTCTAAAGTTTTTAGATTTGTATTTTTTACATATTTTTTTAAAGTATCAGATAAAAGATAAGAATCTTCTGCTGGTTTATAAATTTCAGACATTTTAGAATAGAGAATTAAAAAAATCAATTAATTCATTTTTAAAAATAAAAGCACTCAATAGAATTAAGATAAAGATAAATAAAGAAGCAAGTAATAAAATTACAGTCAACTTTCCTTTTGGTTTTGTTTTCTCTTCATATTTTGATATTAATTGTTTTTCTGGTTCCTTTGGTTTTACCTCTTCAGTAGGCTTAGCTACTACTGGGGGGGTGGGTTGTGGTGTTGGATGATACTTAGGAGGAAGAGGTTTAGTAACTGGTTTTTGTACTTCTTTAGGAACTATTTTTCCTGGATGAGATAAAGGATGAGAAGGATGCTCATGAAGAACTCGTGCTGCCTCTTCTACTTCTTCTTTTTTATATCCTGCATTGTAAAAACTCATCATTGCTTGTTCAAGAGTATAACCCCTAGAAAGAGCATTTCTTAATCCTTCTACAAGGTCTTTATTTACCATTTAAAATTTCAGAACTTTTCCATCTGAAGAAAGATGTGACGTCTCTCCAAACTTATATCCAAATTCATTCGCAAGTTCAATTAAAGGGGTTTCTTGCTGTAATGAACCATGAGCAGGTATAATATGTTCAGCTTTAAATATTTTTAATAATTCTCTAAGATCTTCTTTACTTGCGTGGCCTGAAACATGGATATCTGTTTGTACTCTTACCCCTTTTGATCTAAGTTTTTTATCCATTTTATCTCTAGCCACTATACTTGTAGGTGTTGGAATAACACTTGAAGAAAAAATAACATTATCTTCTGATTTAAATTGAAATGGTGTTTCTCCTTTTACAAGCCTATCCATTATAGACCCTCTTTCTGCTTGATGGCCTGTGCATACTACTAAATATTTTCCTCTATTTTTGTTAATATTTTTTAATTCAGAATTTATTTGCCCTCTATATTTTAGTAATTTAACTTTAGAAGTAAGGGGGTTTTTATGAACTTTAATTGCTGCACTTACATACTTGTTAAGACTTCTTCCCATGAATACTATTTGCCGTCCTGTTTTTTTACCAAATTCAACAATACTTTTTAATCTAGCAATATGTGATGAAAAAGTTGTTACAAATAAAGCAGATTTTTTATCTCCTCTAACAACAGAAAAAGCATCTTCTAGTAAATGACGTGCTATTCTCTCACTTGGGGTTTTTCCCTCTGAGCCAGAATAAAGGGCATCAATTATCATTACCTTAACTCCTTTATTTCCTATTTGCCTCATTTTTTTATAACTAGGAGGATTACCCATTGTTGGAAAATTATCAAACTTGAAATCAAGTGTATAAACTATTGCTCCTTCTTTAGTATGTATAACAGGGAAGACACACTGGATAGTTGAATGAGTTACATTTAAAAAATCAACTTTGTAAGATCCTGATTTCCCTTTAATAATATGTGTTGAATCAGGTTGAACAATGATTCTTTTGTTTTTTACACTCATTTTTTCATTTTCAAGAATCTGGTCAAAAACAGCCATTGTAAAAGGAGTAGCATAGATTGTGGCTTTTGGATATCTATGAGCAAGATATGGGAGTGCCCCAACATGGTCTAAATGAGCATGCCCAATAATTATAGCTCTTACTTTATCTCTCCATCCAAGTTTATCAAGAACAACATCATTAGGTCCTGCTTTTATTCTTCTTAATTTTTCAAGGGTCATTTTTTCTCTAGATTCAGACTCTTCTTGTTCCATTAGAGCAGGAAGATAAACTCCTGCATCTATTATTATGACATCGTCATCTAACTTAATAGCAGTCATATTTTTCCCCACTTCTTCATAACCTCCAACAGTACATATTTCCATATTCTTCATTATTGTCCTCTTTTATATATATTTATTAATTCAAGTTTAAAAATGCTTTTAGTAAAGTTTTTATTTAGGGTTTTACTTTAATTATTATGAAATCCCTTAAGCCAAGCATGAAAGAAAATAAAAGATATCTCTTAATTAAAGGAAAGAATCTAAAAGCAAACATAGAAAGAGCTATTCTGGAATTTATTGGGATATTAGGGATGTCAAAGACAGGGTTAAGTTGGATTAAAACAAGCAAGGATTCTGCAATTATATGTGTAAATAGAGAGATGGTTGATAAAATAAGGGCTAGTCTAGTACTCTGGCCTGATAAAATAACAGTTGAAAGGGTTTCTGGTACTATTAAGGGCTTGAAGGAGTAGCAATTTTTTTCTTAATAAATTTTAATTGTTCTTCACACCTTTCTATTCCCTGTTCAAAGATTTTAATTTCATTCTTAATTGCCTCAACTTCTTTTTTGTGATATTCTATATATTTTTTATGATGATTTTCAATCTGTTCTCCATGAAATTTTAATTTTTTTTCTTGGTCAATTTTTTCATTTAAATCACAGGTTTCTTTAATTATTTTTTTATGTTCTTCAATAGAATTTTCATGAAATTGGACCCATCCTTCATTATATTTTATCTCTTTTTCATTTTCTTCTAACAATTTTTTAATCTCTTCAAGTTGTTTGAGATATACAGATTTTCTATAGGATTGTTTTTGGATTTGTTCATTAAAATATTGGATTCTTCCTTCATGAGGAGATAATTTATCCTGTGGCATTTTCTGTTAATAATTCTCTTTTGAAAACAAATTTAGTTGCACCAGCATCTAAAGCTTCTTTTTCATGATTTTCTGTGCTCATTAAAATAACTTCAATTCCTTTTTTAGAGGCTTCTCTTGTAACTTCTAATCCTCCTTTAGGTGAATCTTCTCCTAAATGATAATCTGTGATTATTCTATCATATTCTCCATCTCTTATTTTTCTTAAAGCATCATCTACACTAGGGGAATAATCTGAATCTTTAAAGTTTCCTTGAATCTTTTCATAAACTTCTCTCATATCATCTACAATTAATACCTTACTCATAATTTCTTTAAGACATAGAAGTTTTTAAACTTTGGGGATACTTACTACTAAATAGTAACTAAATATATTTGTTTTGTATTGATTTAACAATACATCCGAAAACCTTATAAATCCCAAAAACTCCTCATTTTTATAGAGATAAGGAAAAAGGTTTTGAATTTATTATAAAATTCTCTTAAAAAGATAGAAAATGGATATGCCAATAGACATGCAACATCAAGCAATGGGGTATGATAGAACAGCAACAATGTTCTCCCCAGAAGGGCATTTACTTCAAGTAGAGTATGCTGAAAAGACTGTTAGACTTGGTAGTTCAAGTATAGGTATAGTCTGTTCAGATGGGGTATTTATTCTTGCAGATAAAAGAATAGATGATAAGCTTGTGATTGGAAAATCAGCAAGTAAAGTCTATGAGATTGATGCACATATAATCTCAAGTGTTGCGGGAATTGTTTCTGATGCTAGAGTTTTAGTAGAAAAAGCTCAGATTTTAGCTCAACAGCATAGAGTAACTTATGATTCTCCAGTAGAACCAGAATTAATTGTCAAAGAAATATCTAATATCAAACAACAGTTTAGTCAGTATGGGGGAGCAAGGCCTTTTGGTGTATCCTTAATGATTGCAGGAATTAATAATGGAAAACCAGAACTTTACACTAGTGATGTTACTGGAAATTATTTAGGGTATAGTGCTAATGCAATTGGAGAAGATGATGAAAAAATAAAAGTAAAATTAAGAGAGAAATATAGTAAAGATTTAACAATTAAAAAAGGTATTAAATTAGCACTAGAGATATTCAAAGAGATTCAAGGAACTAAATTTGATATAAATAGATTTGAATTAGCATTTATTAAAAAAGATAAGGCTAATATTCAGAGAGTAGAAGGAGAAAAAATTAAAGAATAAAATGGATACTACTGCAAGAATTAAAAAAGCTGGGAAAAGATTTGAGATTATTGTTAATCTTGATGATGCGATAAAATTAAAGAAAGGTGAAATTTCTTCAATAAGTATTGAAGGGGATATGATTTTTTCTGATTCAAAAAAAGGACAGAAAGCTTCTCCATCAGACCTTAAAGAAGCTTTTAGAACAGAAGATATTAATGAGATTGCAAATATAATTATCAAAGAAGGGGAGGTTTTAACAACTCAAGAACATAGAAGTGAAGAACAAGAAAAGAAATTAAAACAAGTTGTTGACTTTTTAGTTAGTAATTCTATTAATCCTCAGACAGATAATCCTCATACCCCTGAAAGAATAAGATCTGCTTTAGAGGAAGCACATGTTAATATTAAGAATATACCTGTTGAAAATCAGATTAATGAGATTGTTGAATTAATAAGTAAAATTATTCCTATAAAAATTGAGACTAAAAAAGTTAAAATAAGTATTCCTGCAGTCTACACTGGAAAAGCTTATGGAATTGTTAATCAATATAAAGAAGAAGAGAAATGGAAAGATGATGGGAGTCTGGAAATAATAGTAAATGTTCCTTCTGGAATTGTAATTGATTTTTATGATAAATTAAATTCAGCCACTCATGGGAGTGTATTAACAGAGGATATTAAAAATGACTGAAAGAAAAGTAGTTGTTCCTGGGGAAGTTATTGTTAAAGGAGAGGATCATTTGCCAGGGGAATGGACAGAAAAAACAGAAGAAGGAATTATTTCTTTAAGATATGGATTAGCAGAGGAAGTAAACAGACTTGTAAAAGTTATTCCTTTATCTGGAGTTTATCATCCAAGAAGAGGGAATGTTGTTATAGGAAAAGTAGAGAATGTTACTTTTAATGGTTGGGTACTTAATATTGGATGTGAAGACACTGCTTTTTTGTCATTAATGGAAGTTCCAAGGTTTGTTAATAAAGATAATTTAGAGGAAGTTATGGATATTGGAGACTCTGCAATTGTAAAGATTTGGGGAATTAACAGAAGAGGAATAGATTTAAGCATAAAATCAAGAGGATTAGGAAAGATTGAAGAAGGAATGATTATTGAGATAAATCCTTACAAGGTTCCTAGAGTAATTGGAAAAGAGGGAAGTATGATTAAAATAATAAAAGACGAGACAGGATGTAATATAACTGTTGGGCAGAATGGTTTTGTATGGATAAAAGGAGATAAAATAGAAGATGAGCTTCTTGCTAAAAAAGCAATATTATTTGTAACTGAAAAATCTTTTATATCTGGATTAACAGAAGAAGTAATTAAATGGTTTAAGGAGAATAATGTATCTTTAAAAAAGGTACCCAAACAAGATATGACAGAAAAGGTTTCCAAACCAATAAAAACAGAGGATAAAAAATAAAATGGCATTTAAAAGACTTGATGGAAGAAAAAATAATGAGATGAGAAAGATTAAAGCAAAAGTAGGAATTATTCCAAATGCAGATGGAAGTGCTATGTTTTCTATAGGAGATACTATTGCAATAGTTGCAGTTTATGGGCCTAGAAAAATGCATCCTCAACATAAACAAGACCCTGAAAAAGGTGTTTTAAGATGTACTTATAATATGAATAGTTTCTCTGTTTCAGACAGAATGCGTCCAGGCCCTAGTAGAAGAAGTATGGAAATAAGTAAGATAATGGAATGGGCTTTAAGTCCTGTATTAATGCTTAAAAAATATCCTGGAAGTGTTGTAGATGTTCATATAAATATAATTCAAGCAGATGCTGGAACAAGATGTGCTGGAATAAATGCTGCATCAATGGCACTTGCACATGCTGGAATTCCAATGAAAGATTTGGTTTCAAGTATTGCTGTTGGTAAAATGGACAAAACAATTGTTCTTGATTTGGACAAATATGAAGATTCTGATTTTAAAGAAGGAGAAGGTTCTACAGATATTCCAATTTCAATGACAGGAAAAGGAGAATTAACTCATATTCAATTAGATGGAAAAATAGATAAAAAACAATTAAAAGAAGGAATTAAATTAGCTGAAAAAGCTTGTAAAGAGATTCACGAGATTCAAAAACAGGCTTTAAAGGACGCACTTAAAAAATAAGACAAAAAAATGAAAACCGCAAATATTACTAAAAAAAGAATAGAAAAGTATCTTTCAGAAGCAAAGAGATTTGATGGAAGAAAACCAGAACAATTTAGAGATATTACAATAGAAACTGGTGTTTCAAAAAAAGCAGAAGGAAGTGCAAGAGTAAAAATAGGAAAGACAGAAGTAATAGTTGGTGTCAAATTAGGTGTTGCTGAACCTTATCCAGACTCTCCTGATAAAGGAAATTTAATGACAACAGCAGAATTAACTCCACTTAGTTCAGAAAGAATCCAACTTGGTAGACCAGGAATTGAATCTGTTGAATTAGGAAGAGTAATTGATAGGGGAATAAGAGAGAGTAAATTTATTGAACTTGAAAAATTATGTATTAAAGTTGGAGAAAAAGTATGGACT
>CAZRQO010000024.1:0-4264 GCA_964602425.1 Candidatus Woesearchaeota archaeon
GCTCCCTTCCAATTATTTAATTTAAATGATTGTGGGTTAATCATGTGTATGCCCCCTTTGTTACTTTTGATTTAATTCTTCTAGCTTCGATTTCTGTTTCACGAAGCATTAGAATATCTCCAACTCTAATTGGTCCTTTAACATTTCTTCTCATTGCTCTTCCCTGATCTCTTCCTTCTTGTACTAAACACTTAACCTGTGTAATCTCACCTCTAAAACCAGTTCTGCCAATTATTTCTTGAACAACAGCTGGAACTATTGCTCTAAGGAATTTTTCACTTCCTTTTGTACCTGCTTGTTTTTTCTCTTGTTTTTGCTGAGTTTTTGCCATTTTTAATTAAAGGATTATTTTAATCTAGGAATTTCTTTTTCTAATTCTCCAGCTTCAATAATAGCAACTGAAGATGCTGCCACAGGAATTCCAACAGCAATTCCTAATTTTAGTTTAGAATCAACTTCTTTGCAAGGAATGCTTTTTTCTTTGCATAAAATCGGTAGGTGTTGAACAATCTCTTTTGGTTCAACATCACCAGCATAGGCAACTAATTTTGCAGTTCCTCTCTCAATAGCTTTTGTAACTTCGTTTGTTCCTTTTTCAATTTTCCCAGTCTTTCTTGCCTTTTCAATCAGTGTATATATGTCCATTTTATTGTCACAATTTAATCATCAAAACATGTAGAGAAAAAATAGGCCATCCTCACACACGTTCATCGGATAAAATAGAATGATAAAATTGATTTATAAACTTTATGTCTTACTTCCAAAATATTATTTTTCATCTCTTGAAGCAAAAAAACCTAATAAAAGAATAATTAAAATTAAAATTACTGCTAAAGGAACAAAATATATTAAATTATAAATTTGTGTATAAAATAAAGCAATTTCTAAAATAATAACTAAAGATAGATACCAATAGTGTTTTCTTTTAAAGTGTCTATCCATTAGAGAAAATCCAGATAAATGATAGATTAATAATCCTCCTAAAGCCACAATTAATGTTGCTATTCTTAAAAAAGAATCAATTGTAATTACATTTATTACCAAAGGAATAGCTAATACTAAAAAATATACTCCTAAATATTCAGAAAGCACATCTCCAATTAACATATTTTTATCAAAATTTTTGATTACCATTTTAGAAAGAATTCCAGAAGCATTTGCATAAATTAAAGTAGAATAAAGAAACCCAAAAGTGCTGATTATTAAAAATAAGATTGGGATTTTAATAGAAATATCAAAAGATTCAAATTTTGTAATTAATAACCCTACAAAAAATATAGTAACAGCTGTCATAAATGCTGTAAAAGAAACACCAACTTGAACTTCACCAGATAATACTTCCAAATTTCTTTTTTCTTTTACCATTAAAATTAATTATACCTTTAAGACTTATAAATATTTACTTATAAATACCTAACAATCATTGCCTTATCATCTGGTTTAAATTTATCAAAAAAATCACGTCTCCCTTCATTAAACTTTTTTTTCTTTTTAAGAAGTTCTTTTATTCTTAAAATTGTTTTATTTGGAGAAGGGGATTTATTTACAATCTCTAAAATTTCTTTAGAGTAAAGATTATCACTTATCCCATCTGTCATTAAAATTATTTTATCTCCCTGTTTTAAAGAAATCTCATTAAGATGATATCTAAAATCTTTTCCAATGCCTACAGCATTAGTAAGTATTGTTGGGTCATGTCCAACTTTATCAAGTTTAGCAATATCTTTTATTTGGTTGTTTCGAATTAAATAGGCAGGACTATCCCCACAACTAATAATAGTTAATTTATTTTTTAATTTAAAAGCGATAGTAACTGTAGTTAATGTCATCCCTTTTCTTGTTCTATATAAAGAATTATTTACTTTTTCCAAAATTTTTTCAATATTCTTAATACTTTGAATTTTTTCGTTTTTTAAAGCCAATCCAAGAAGATTACTTGCTTCTTTACCCACACCCATACTCACACCATCTAAAACAGCATCAAAAACACAATCTTTTCCTATAACTCTTGTTAATAAAAAGTCATCTCCATGAGTCTTATTCTCTAGATAATTAGAAAATATCCCAGTTTTCATTTTCGTTATTTCCACTCCACTTCAACATCATCTGTTCTCTGCCTTGGCATAATATCTATTTTGCTTAATTCTTTTGGAGAAAATTTAATTCCACTATTGAACATTATTCCACCTAAATAAGCAATCATAGCTCCATTATCAACTAATAATAATTTTTCAGGACAAAAAAACTTAGCTTTTCTCTCTCTACACATTATTTTACACATTTCCTGAAGACGTGTATTACATGCAACTCCTCCTCCAAGAAGTAATTCTGTTTTTCCTGTATGAGCCATGGCTCTCTCTGCTGTCTCAACAAGCATTGCAAAAACAGTTTCTTGTAAGCTAAAAGCCAAATCTTCTAATTTATATTTTCCAGATTCTAAAAGTTGCTTAAGTTTAGTTTGCATTCCAGAAAGAGCAATATCCATTCCTTTAACTTTGTAAGGAAGTTCAATATAATCCTTGCCTTTTTCAGCAAGTTTCTGAATTGCAGGCCCCCCTGGAAATCCAATACCAGCAAATCTTGCAAAAGTATCAATAAAATTACCAACACCTAAATCAAGAGTCTCTCCAAAAACCCTATACTTACCAGAAGCATAAGCAATTACCTGAGTATTAGCACCTGAGACATACAACATTACAGGATCTTCAGCCTTTGTTGTTCTCCCAACTTCTAAATGAGCAATACAGTGATTTACAGGAATAAGGGGTTTTTTCAATTTAGCAGAGAGTTCTTTAGCAAATTTCATACCTTCAATTAAACAGGGTGCTAATCCTGGTCCTTGAGAAAAAGCAATAATATCTATATCTTTCTCCCCAATACCTGCTTCATTCAAAGCTTCAAAATAAACCTCATTTTTCTTATTAAGATGATGTCTAGCAGATTCCATAGGAATAATCCCCCCAGTATCAGTAGTATACATATCTTTGGCATTAGCTATAATTTTTCCATTTTTTACTATTCCAATCCCAAAAGTATGTGCTGTACTCTCTATTCCTAATACAATTGTCATAATTTAAAAAGAGGGTGGATATTTATAAAATCACTCATTAGAGTAGGAATCTGTTAAAATATTCAGCTTTTATAAACTTAAAAATCTTTTGTTTTCATTACAATAGACTTAAAAATAATTTTATTTTATGGAATTTATGGAATTTTGTGAAAAGTGTGGAAAACCTTTAGAGATTGGTAAAGAGATTGCGCAATGTAAATGTGGTTTTAGTAAAAAGATAAATCAAGTATCTACTAGTGAAAAAATACAAAAGATAGTTGAAAGGGGAAAGGGGGTTGCAAAAAAGGAAAATAATGAAAAAGGATTCCCTCATAAATGTAAAAAATGTGGACATGAATTTGCAGATGTTATTGATTTAGGGGTTTTTTATAGCGATGAAGCAAGTATATACTTATTCAAATGTAAAAAATGTAATAATACAGAAAGAGACGCATATGGATCAAGTAACACATAAAAAATAAAAATTAATTAAAAACAAAAATAAAAAATAAAAATAGATGACTTATCTTCTTTTCTTTTTCTTAGCAGCTTTTTTCTTCTTTACAACTTTTTTCTTCTTCTTAACTACTTTCTTCTTCTTTACAACTTTCTTCTTTTTCTTTTTCTTTTTGCCGCCTCTAGCCATCTTAGCTTCACAAACGTTTCCTGCACCATCTACGTAGTAAAGGTGTCCTGGTTTACGTTTAATAACTTTTTTAACAATAATTTTTCCCATTTTAATACCTCCTTTTAAATATTATAAATAAACTAAGAGTATTTTCTTTTTAAATGTTTCTAATCACCGTCGAGGAACTAGAACCATCCTTTGGTCTTTATTTTCTTCTCGTCTAATTTCTTCATATTATAGATTTTATGGCATTTGGTTATGTTTTTATCACATACAAAATCATGATGCCTAAACCCTCCACCAAAACATTTAGGGATATGCATCAATTCATGAATGATAATTCTAACTTTTTCATCCTCAGAAAACTTATCAAAATTCTCTGAGATGAATTCTAAAGGATAAAATGGCTGAACACCAAGGGCTTTCTGCATTAACTTATTAATAGAATGGCATCTTGCTATAGTTCTTTTAGAAGAGCTCCCATAACTTCTAAAACACTTGACTCGAGATATATTAATATAAGGAAATAAAAGTCTACAAATATCTTCAGCTTTACTCTGCAAATCAGGTGCAAATTCGTATTTCAT
>CAZRQO010000024.1:4364-8252 GCA_964602425.1 Candidatus Woesearchaeota archaeon
TTTATATAACTTATTCATTACTCCCTAAGTATGATAGAAAAAATAAAAGACAATCTCTGGCAGTTAAATTTTCAGGAATTTGGCTCTTGTGTGTATATATTAATAATAGGAGAGAAAAAGATAATTATTGACACTGGTTCTCTAGCAAATAAAGAGGAATTAATTCAAGACCTTAAAGAATTGAAAATAAGTCCAAAGGAGATTGATATTGTAATTCTAACTCATAATCACTATGATCATATAGGAAACATAGATTTATTTTCAAATGCAAAAGTATATGGAAGTAAAGAGGATTTTAAGGAAAAGGACATTATAGATATAAATAAATTACCTATAAAAGAATTTAAAATAATCAAGACTCCTGGACATACAAAAGGAGGAGTGTGTATTCTCTATAAAGATATTTTATTTTCAGGAGATACAATTTTTGGGCAGGGGTATATTGGACGAACAGATTTTCCAGGAGGAGATTATAAGGAGCTTCAACAAAGCATTGAAAAGCTTGAGAAAATAAAATATAAGACTCTATGCCCTGGACATTTAGTATAATTCAATAATTTTATTTCTTGAGGTAAATCCAGATTTTATTCTAACATCTTTTTTAAAATATTTCTTAAGAATTTTCAATAACTTAGTATTGACTTTTCCTTGTATGGGTTTTTCTTTTACCCAAATTTCATAAATATCCCCTACTTTCTTAATTTCTTCTTTAGAAGAATTTGAATGAATTCTAATCTTAATTTTCATTTATTCTTATGAAGAACTACTTTTTAAAGCAGCTATTTCTTTATAAGTTGCTAAAGCAACTAATCTCTTCTTTCTTCTAAGTAGAATTATGACTGTTGTTACAATTGCTACAATAACAAGTATAATCACAATAAATAAAAGCGAGTACCTAAATTTACTTGTAGTAAATGTATCTGAACTTGTTGCAAATGATTCCCCATAAGAAATCTTTGAATAAAAGACATAATTTTTATTAGTAGCATTCTTAGGAAGTTGAAGTGTTTTTTCAACACTTAAAGACCCATCAATAAAAATCTCTTCTTCATTAAAGACCAGAGTATTATCATCAAAATCTTTTATAGCATAATAAAGAGTAGCATTCACAGGACCAAGATCCCCTATATCAGTCATATTAATTATTGCACCAGCATTTCTACCTGGTCTTACTGTTTTTTCAACCATCTTAGTAATAATATCAAATAAAGCTCTTTTTTCTTTAACTTCTAAGACAGTATCCAATTCATAAAGCAAACCACTTGCATAAATATTGATATTTCCAATATAAACCTCAGGTATCTCATCATAATTTGCAAAAATCTCAACATTAATAATTTCTGATTTTCCTGCTCTAAGCACAAATTCTTCATTTTCAATCAGCATAAATCTCTCAAATTCAGAGTAATTTATAGAGATGCTCAAATCATATTCTACAATACTAGTGAGGTTTAATTTTATTAATTTAGTCTGCCCCTGTCTTATCTCATTTATAAATGGATCTGGATTCATTACAATCCATTTTATTTCTTCTTCTTCAATTGGAATCTCTTCTGGAGCTTCTGCTCCTCTTCCACGTGAAGGGACTGCCACTTCTAAATCACAACCACTATCACAACCATCTCCATCTTGGGTGTTTCCATCATCACACTCCTCATCACCTTCTACATAACCATCTCCACAAATAGGGTCGCATACATTATCATAACCATCTCCATCAGAATCTTTTCCTAAATTACTCTCTCCAGGACAAGAATCACAAGTAAGTTGATAAAAAGTACTTCCATCATCACTATAATTAAAAGGAAGTGTAATTCCTTCTGTATAACCATCTACATCAAAATCAGCTAAAGAACAAGTCCAAGAAACACCAGCAGAACCAAGACTATTACAATTAAAAAACACTATTCTACTTGTTTCTAAAATAAGTCCTTTTCCATCTGTTGCTTTAACTGTTGCAGTATATAATCCATCAGCACTCAAATCTAAATTTAATCTACCATCCACAAGACATTGGATACTCTTTCCATTATCAATGAGAGTTCCAGAAATATCCTGAGTAGAAACAATTGAATCACTAAAGTCTCTTACTACTAATTGACAAGAATCTGAATCATAAGGACTGTTAGTATCTGTTGTAAAAGTAGATAACATTGTTCCAGAAATATCATTGTATTCATCATCAAAAGTATCATAATCAGAATTACTAGAAGCAAAATGTACTCTTTTTCCATCACTTCTAGATAATTCTAAAGAGATTTTAGGAGCCACACTGCCTATACTAAGACTATCAATAAGTGTATTTCCTTCATTTCCTGTATTATCATAAATCGTAACTTGAGTATTGTAGGTTCCGCTTGTATAAACTCTCCATGAAGAACTTGAAGAAGACTTACAATCATTTCTATATTCATCAACACTAAAACCATTAGGTCCTGTGACTACAATTCTGCATCTTCCTGCTTGTCCACTATTTGTCTGTCCTCCTGAATAACCAGTAAAATTACCAACAATAACTTGTAAATTATCTCCTGCACTTAAATTTCCATCACTTGGTTCTATTCTTATCTCTGCAATCTCAGGAGATTCATTATTAACAACTTGAGTAGAAAAGCTTCCAAAAGCAGTATTTGTTCCAATTTCTGCAGTAGATTTAACAGTAAAACTATTACTTATAATATCTTTTCCAGGGATTTTAATTGTAAATGAAAAAGAACTTATTGAACTTCTTGTAAATGTCAAATAACCACTACTTGCATAAGTTGTATCCATAGAAAAACTATTAGGATTACTAACAAACTCTGTATTAGCAACATCAAAGATACTAGTATCAATTACATCTCCTGTTGCATAACTTCCAAGAACAATAGTAATTCCACCCAAACTTCCTCCTGAATAACTATAACTTACATATAAATCTCCTCCTTTTCTTGCAATTGTAGTTGCTGTTCCTGTTAATGTAACATCTCCTGTTAAGCTAAAAGAAGAATTAGTAGGAGAATGAGTAATTCCACTTCCAGATATTGTTGTCAATCCACAATATGAAAGACAATTAGAATCAAAACAATCAATATCTCCATCTTCATCATTATCAAAATCATCAGTACAATTACTTCCTGTCTCTGTTCCTACTCTACAAACTCTTCCATCAGGACTAAACAGCTGTCCTGCACAATCAGAATCCTCACAATCTATATCCCCATCATCATCGTCATCAAATTGATTCATACAATCTGTCTCTACACTAGGTTTAGTAGTTGAATTATAACCTCTTTCATCAATTATCTGGTTATCACAATCAGTATCAAATGCATCTGTATCAGAATCATGGTCATTATCTTGATTATCAAAACACGAATTCCACTCAATAAATTCATTTGATGAACATGGAGCACACTGTCCAAATTTCTGTCTGCAATCTTCATCATTACAATCCATCTTACTAGTTCTAGCACCTGTATAAGTGAATCCTATAGAATTATAAGTAAAAGTAGGTGAAGCAGAATTATCAGTATCTTTATTTTCATCATCTTTATTATTTCCACAAAATTGAACAGAATTAGTATTAGGGTCTGAGTCAAGTAAAAGAGTATCATTTAATTCATATTCAAAACATACTTCTGTAACATCATCAGGATTTCTTACCCCTATGCAATCAGAATCAGAACAATCAGTACTTCCATCTAAGTCATTATCTGCTCCATCAAAACACCACGAATCATAATCTCCTCCTGGGTTTTCACTTGTTGGACAATATCCTACTCCTTGGCAGTCATAATCATCACAATCTGCATTTAAAGCAAAACTTATTCCAAATGATGAAAAATACTCATTATAATCATCTTCATTCCATCCTCCTCTTGTTGTGTGGGTTGAATCATAATCATT
>CAZRQO010000025.1:0-2173 GCA_964602425.1 Candidatus Woesearchaeota archaeon
TAGCTATTTTATCTGTAGCTTTTCTTAGTACTTCTCCTAGTTTTCCTAACATAATTTAATGAGAATTAGGGAGTTTTTAGTGTTTTTGGTTAATCATCTAAACCTAATTTCCAGATGAATTTTTGCTTGTCAAATGGTTCTATTTTATTATATTCCTGGCCTGTTCCTAAATAAAGAATTGGCTTTTTTGTTACATAACCAACACTTAGTGCAGTTCCACCTTTTTCATCTATATCTGCTTTTGTAAGTATTATTCCATCAATTTTAACAGCCCAATCAAAACTTTTTACTTGTTCAATTGCATCATTTCCTGTTATACTCTCTCCAACAAATATCTTTGCATCTGCTTTTGAGACTTTAGCTACTTTTTCAATTTGAGCCATTAGGTTTTTAGAAGTGTGCATTCTTCCTGCAGTATCAATAAGAACTGCATCAATTTTGTGTTTTTTTGCGTATTCAATTGCATCATATGCAACTGCAGCAGGGTCACTTCCATAATCATGAGAAATAACTTTAACACCCACTCTCTCTCCGTGTTTTTTAATCTGCTCAATTGAGGCTGCTCTAAAAGTATCTGCTGCTGCTAAGACAGAAGTAATACCTTTATTTTTTAAAGAGTCTGCAATCTTTGCTATGGTTGTTGTTTTTCCAGTTCCATTGACCCCACAAAATAAAATAACATATGGCTTTTCTTTTTTCTCTTTTATTGCTTTAGGTAAATCAAAAGGATCTAGAAGTATTTCTCTTATTATTTCTTTAAAACAATCTTTTATTTCTGGTTCAATTTCTTTTTTCAAAAGTTCTTTACCAACTATTTTTTCTTTTAATTCCTTTACTATTTTTTCAGCTACTTCTAATGCTACATTATTTTCTAAAAGAAGCATCTCTAATTCCTCAGCATAAATTTCAAAATCTTTTTCAGAGATTTTAACTTTCCTTATTTTATCGCTTATTTTTTTAAAGAATCCTTTTTTTTCTTTAGTCTCTGAAACTTTAGCTAGGCTTGTTTCAGGGGCTTTTTTTTCTTTTTCTACTTTTTTAACTACTTCTTTGATTTTTTTCTTTTTTTCTTTACTTACTTCTATCTCTACTTCTTTTTCTTTGGCTTTTGATATTTTCTTTGCCCAGTTGCTTATTTTTTCTTTTAAAAATCGGAACATATTCAAGAAACCCTTTACAGATTTATAATTTTAACTATTATCATATTAAATTATAGCAATCATTAAAAATGTCTGGTTATTGAAAATTGTATGATAACCTATAATGATATCTATGAAGCAGCTAGAAAAGAGAGATATTCAGAGCAATTACAACGTCTTTCAAAGAAGTTTATTACTGAGGTCTCAAATTATCTTAGGGAAAAGAAAGATATAGCTTCTAAAGAAGATGATGTTTTTTCAGATGTGATTATTAAGACTAAGAAGCAGTTAGAGAATGCCATTACTCTTTTTAAAGAACTTATGCTTAGAAGAAGAAAGAAGATTCTTACTCTGGTATTGATTGCTGCTGAGACAGGAATTTCAAAACAAGATTTTGAGAATATGATGGCAATTGAGAAAGAACTTTTTGAGAATATGATGAAGAGTATTGATTCTAGTGATAAACAATTAATTGAGAGTATGAATGGGAAGAAGAAGAACATTCAAAAAAATGAATTAATTGTCTTTAAAGAAGATGTTGATGAGCTTGTTGATTTAAAAGGAGAGAGAATAGGGCCCTTTGAAAAAGGACAGATAATGAATATTTCTAAAGAAATAGCTCAGATTCTCATAGATGATAATAAGGCTGAATTAGTTATGGAGTAAGTGCAATAATTCTTATAAAGAAAATTATAGACCTAATCTTATGACAATTGAAGAAGAATTAAGACAATTGCAAGAAGAATGCCCTATGTTAATTGACGAGAGTTTTTTAACAGATTATCCGGGAGTTGATAATGTTGTAGGATTTTTGCATTCCAGTTCAAAATTCCATAAAACAAGGGGCATCCCCTTTAAACCCTATGAGGCTGTTGGAGTAGAAGAGACTAGAGGATTTGTTGAACAAATAACAAACAATAATCCTGAAGCTATTTGGATATATAGATCAATAAAAGATACTTTTGGATTCTAAAGAAAAAAGCCTGCAGAGTGAAATTAAAATTTCCTACTACAATCTTAGCAATATCTGAAGT
>CAZRQO010000025.1:2273-8165 GCA_964602425.1 Candidatus Woesearchaeota archaeon
AAGCCTGCAGAGTGAAATTAAAATTTCCTACTACAATCTTAGCAATATCTGAAGTGCTAAGCCTGCAGACTCTCACGGTCTGACATGCTTCACTATGTTTGAAGATGTGAAGCCTGCAGAGAGATTCGAACTCCCGACCCTTTGCTTACAAGGCAAATGCTCTACCACTGAGCTATGCAGGCAATAAATTTAAGAGAATTAGTTAGTTTAAAAGATTTATTCTTTCTTTTTTGTTTCTTTTTTAGGAGCTTTTTGTTCTTCAAGCTCTTTTTCAACTTTTAATCTTCTGATTTCACAGAGTGATAAAGGATAGATTTTTTTTAGTTTAAGACTCAGAGTTTTTTGCAGGGTATTTCTTAATACATCTTGAAATAATTCATCTAATGTTTTTGTTTTTAAGTATTCTATTAATTCTTTTCTTGCTTTTTCTCTTAGAGCTTTTCTAACTGCCCTGGATACTTTTCTTCTTGTTATAAGAAATGGTTTAATTCTAACTTGGGCATCTTTAGTCTCTGTTGAAAAAGAATCCTCAACATAATTTGTTCCTTTTCTTATCATTCTTTTGAGATAATAAGGCATTAATTGGATTTGCTTTGGGTATGCAACAGCTTTATCCTTTTCTATTTTGATTTTTGATTGAAGAATTATACTTTTTCCTCTTAGAATCCTAGTTAAATCATACTTAATATATCTCCCTTCTAATTCTTCTAAAGCATAAGCCATTGCTTGAGTCTCTTTTTTAATAAGAGGAATCTCAACATCAAAAAATCTTTTTCTTTTTTTTAGTTGCGCCATTTTTATTCTTGAAGTACCTTACTTGCTCTCTTACCCTTTTTCTGGTATTTAGATTTTTTACATACTTGACATGTGTACATAATATTTGTTTTTTTAGTTGTTTTAGTTTTTCTTTTATGTTTTGCTTGAGCTGGTTTTGAACCCCACTTACCTGTATTTCCTATTCCTCGTCCTAATCCTCTTAGTTTAGCTCTAGCTCTTCCACCTCCACGAGTCATAGAACCTCTTTTAAATCCAGTTCCAACCACTTTTATTTTTTGTTCTGTTTTCTTTTTACAATATGGGCAATATCTCTTTGTTGTTTTTGGTATTTTCATGTTAGTGCATGGAAAAAATGCTTTTTAAAGGTTATTAAGTGGTCCTGCGCAGAATCGAACTGCGATTACTTCCACGTCAAGGAAATGTCTTAGCCATTGGACTACAGGACCGTACTCTTGATATTTTTAATTAGGTAATGTTTAAATACTTTATTTTATAAAAAGAAATATGGGAACAGTTACAAAAGTATTAGCACTTATTTATGTACTTATTGGATTATATTTAATAAATTTCCAGATTAAACTTGTTTCACTGGATTTTTTAAACAGTATACAAGGCTGGATAATGTTTGTTGGAGGAGTAATTATCCTTATTCATGGAGTTAGATTCTTCATGAAAAGAACAAAGAAAACTTTTGAAAATTTCTAAGACTCAATAAACTTTATATACATAATTTGCATTATTTTTCTATGTTTAAAAAGAGGGGCCAAGTTACTATATTTATTATAATTGCAATTCTTATTGTTGCAGCTTTTGCAGGATATTTTATACTTAGAAAGAGTTTTATAACTCCAACAATCTCAGCTAATCTTGAACCTGTTTATAATGCTTTTTTGTTCTGTTTAGAGGAGAATGTTTTAGAAGGAATAACTGCTCTTGAAGCTCGGGGAGGATATATTGAACTTCCTGAATTTGAACCTGGTTCAGCATATATGCCTTTTTCGTCTCAACTTGATTTTTTAGGGAATCCTATTCCATATTGGTATTATGTTTCTTCAAATAATGTTCAGAAAGAACAGGTGCCTTCTATAAACAGTATGGAAGAACAATTAGGGAATTATATTGAATCAGAGATAGGGGATTGTATTTTGGATACTTATTTTGAGCAGGGATTTGCAATTAATTTAGGAGAACCAAAGGCAGATGTTCTTATTAGACAAGGAGAGGTAGAGATAGATTTAGATATGGATTTAGGAATAGAAAAAGCAGAAGAGAGCGCAGTTGTAAGCAGACATAATGTAATTATTAAATCAAAATTAGGAGATTTATATGCTTCTGCTAGAAAGATTTATGATTATGAGCAAGAGAGTTTGTTTTTAGAGAATTATGCTGTAGATACTCTAAGATTATATGCTCCTGTTGATGGGGTTGAATTAACTTGTAGCCCTTTAATATGGAATGCTCAAGAAGTTTTTGAGGACCTTAAAATTGCAATTGAAGCAAATACTCTAGCACTAAGAGCAAAAAGTAATGAATTTGTTTTACGAGAGAAAGAGAATAAGTATTTTGTTTTAGATCTTCCTATTGAAGAAGAGGTAAGATTTCTTAATTCAAGAAATTGGACTTATGCTTATGATGTTGAACCTTCTGAAGGAGCTGTTTTAAGCGCATCTCCAGTAGGCAATCAACCTGGAATGGCTGCTATTGGATTTTGTTATGTTCCATATCATTTTGTATATAGTGTTAAGTATCCTGTTTTAGTCCAGATTTATTCTGGAATGGAAATCTTCCAGTTTCCTATGGCAGTAGTTGTACAAGGAAATAAACCAAGAGAGGCACTAGAGACAAGTATAGCAGTAGATATCCCTGACCCTGAATTATGTAGTTATTATAATACTCCAATGCAAGTAAATACATATGATAATTATCTGAATCCTATTTCAGCAGACATATCTTTTGAGTGTTTTAGTCAGACCTGCCCTATTGGAAGAACTTCTGAGAATGGAAGTTTACTTGCATTATTTCCTCAGTGTGTTAATGGATTTGCAGTTGCAAAAGCAGATGGTTATCAGAGTACTAAACAACAAGTAAGTTCTATTGAAGATAACACCTTTATTGATATTATTTTAAGAAAACTTTATGAAAAAGAGGTTAGCATTAGTCTAGATAGAAAACCTTATTCTGGAGAGGCCATAGTTACATTTATCCCTGAAAGTGGAGAGGGTTCTACAACAATTGTCTATCCTGAACAAAAACAAGTTAAATTAACTTCAGGGCAGTATGAGGTTCAGGTTTATATTTACAGAACAAGTGAATTGAAAATACCACAAACAGTTCAGAAACAGTGTATGGAGGTTCCAACTTCTGGTATTGGAGGAATCTTTGGAATAACACAAGAAAAGTGTTTTGATATTGTAATACCAGAACAAACAATCTCTAATGCTTTGGGTGGAGGAGGAAAACAACAGTATTATATTGCTGAATCAGAATTAGAAGGAAACACAATAATGGATATAAATGCAGGTAGTCTACCTACTCCAAAAACAATTGAAGGTCTACAAGAGAATTTCATAATCTTTGAAGATAAAGGATTGGATATAGATTTCAAATGATAAAAAAGAGAATCTGGATTGGAATGATTTTAGTATTTGGAATTATCTTATCTTTAAGTTTTATTAATTCTTATGCAACTTCTAATGTCCAGTTTACACAATATCAACCCTCTCCAGGTTTATTTGGAATTCAGAGTAGTTTAGAATTTGATAAGAGTATGTGTCAAGAAGGCCAGGATTTTTTAATTCAGATAGCTCCTTTTGGATGCACCCCTGCTGTTGTTAGAAGTGATTTACTTGAAGAGCAAGATGTCCCTATTTTTTGTCAGTTAGCTGCTACTAAAATCAATCCTTTAATTGATGTTAAGGCAATAGAGAGCCTGTCTTTTGTTGGAGATTATCCTCCTGAGGTGGCTGGAATAGGATTTGAACCAGTAACATCTGCTTTAGGGGGAGAAGGAACTCTAAATAGGCCGACTATTTTAGATAATATTGGTTATGCTGTTATTGTTTTGAAAAAACAAGCTAATGAATCCTCTATGCCTGATGAGGTTGAAGGAACTCTTGGAATAAAAATAAAATATGATATTAAAAATGCATTTGGTATTGGAAAGGCAAATTTTTATCTCCCTGTTTTAACAGATAATGAGTGGGAAGAGAAAAAGAACAAGTATAGTTTCTGGGATGGAAAAGGATTTTTAAGAGCAGAAGGAATAGACAATGATAGAGCTAAGGTCACTCTTTATGATGGTGAGGGTAAGAGATACCAAAGTGTTGTATTAAGTAAAGGAAGCACATCTGAAAAAATTTATCTTCCTGGATTTTATTGTCTTTCTAGTCTTGAATTGAAACTAAAAGGGTTAGAGGCACCTGATACAAGGGCCTTATTAAGAATTGATAATGATTATGTTGAAGTGAAGAAGGGAGAGAGTTTTTTAGAGGACAGGTGTAAGATTACTGATTTATATAAAGCAGGAATTTTAGATAGAATAACAATTAATTGTAGAGAAGATGAGGGTGGAGGATTGTTTGGAAGCAATTCTCATATATTATCAATTACTCCTAGAATAAGACTTTCTATTTCTCCTGATGGAGAAGAAAAGGAGTATGGTGTTGGAGATTTACTTTATAATTATTCAGGATCAACTCCAGCAAAGACAAATTATGTTTATCTTGGTTATGTTGGTACTGTTGGAAATACAGGATTTAAAAAAGATTTAAAGATAGCAGTGATTGATATCCCTCTAGAGTCTAAACCAACAGGAGATAGATTAGATGATAATTCCCTGAAATATTTTGCAAGATTAGTAAAGAATTATGAATTTAATCCTGGAGACCCAGTTAAGACTATTAAAGAGACAGGATTATTTCCTTATGGATTGTTATCTAATACATTTACTCGTATTACTCAAGGTAAGGGGATTAAATTTATTTATTTTGATGAGACAGTAGAAATTTTTGGAAAAGATGACGGTTCTCCAACTGGAGGTAAGACAATTAAGATAATTGGTTTTACTGAACCAGTTGATGTTAATCTTGATGCTACTAATGATTTGGTAGAAGCCAGAAAGTATTATGAACTAGCTGAAGGAGATTTTAAGAGAGTAATAAATAGTTATCCTCTGGAAAAAGATATTAGTGGAAATACTTATGGAGAGAAATCTCTTAGAGAGTTGATAAGTCTAAATAGTGATTTAGGACAAAAAAGAAAAGTTGTTGGTCTTTGTGAAGAATTTGAAAGAGAGTATGGAAATTCTGGAAATATTTCTGATTGTAAAGGTGAAGCTGTATCTAATTCAGAGATTAATAGTATTTTGATAACTGTCAATGGAAGGACCAGAAGAGTAACTTTAGAGAGTATATCTCAACCAAGTCTAGATGAGTATAGTGCAGATGTCTTTATCCAGGGACCTAATAGAAAATCAGAAGTAATCACTTTAGGAAAAGAAAGAATAATTTCTTTAGATGATTTTAGAGGAAGACCTGGAGAAATAATTAATTTAGGAAAGGTCTCGATTAGTAAAATTTCTTATACTCTTGGAGGTTCAGGTGTTACAGGAGAATTATCTGTAAAGTTTGAGAATGAGTGGAAGTATTCTTATGGTCCTTTTGATTGGAAACCTGTTTCTAATGTTTCTAAAGAAACAGGAGGTTTATTTACTGTTAAAAAAGACCTTCTTAAGGATTTAATAGACAAGAACTTTGATGAGGGCAATAGGATTTTAATGGTTGCTGCTAAGTACTCTCAAGAATCTATAGAGCTTATTGAATTAGGAAAAGATTATGCTAGATTAAAAGTTAATGTCCTTGGTCAGACTGTTTCTGAGCAAATTGCTTCAAAAACTGTTACTCTGGAATTAAATAAAGTTCAGGGTGTGGGTGATTATGTCTTTACTTTAAATAAAGTTAATTTTACAGAAGAGGCATTAGTTAGTGTTAATCCTGGAATTGATAACACTGGGTCTCAGGCTAATTTTAGTTTTAAAATAGGAATTGAGAAAAGAGCTATTCAATTATCTCCTGGAAAAATCAAGAGCATGATAAATACTCTTAATGATACAATTGA
>CAZRQO010000026.1:0-6231 GCA_964602425.1 Candidatus Woesearchaeota archaeon
CCTTTTTCACATTCTCTTCATTAACTTCTTTTCCGAGTTTGTGCAACAAAAGTGCCGCATATACATATTCCATTTTATTTTTCCTCTACCTGAGATTTAGTTTCAGGAGTTTGAGTTTGCTCGCTTTTTTCTTCTATTTTGGGTTCTTCTACTTTTTCCTCTGTTTTTTCTGGTTCACTTTTAATCAGAGCCAGTAAAGCTTTTTCATAAATTCCAGCTTTACTTAATAAAAATAAAATTGTTTTATCATTAACATATCCTATTTCAACTGCAAAAGCAAGGGATTTATTATAACAATTCTTTAGGTCTTTTTTAACCTCTTCTGAATCAACCTTAATTTCAAGATACAATTTTTTATTCTCGTTATCATATGCAGTCAGAGGAATAAATCCAATTGAAAAAGGTTTAATGTCTAATTTATTCATAATATCTACAGCTGCTTGAGATATTGCCTGGCCTTCTTTAACAATTACTTTTGATGACTTAATAGTAATCTTACCTTTTTCTATCTGAATCTGCAATCCAACTGCTCCAAGTTCACTAATTGCTGGTCCAGGAACAAGATCAGTAGGTCCAGCTTCTACTTCAATATCTATGGGAGCTTTTTGCCCTGTTTTTGCTTTTGCAGGACTCTTATTTTTAATAAGTTCTGTTGAAAGTTTATAACTATCTAAATCTGAAAAAAGAAGAGCTGTACTTTCCTTAAAATGATCTTTAAGTTTTATTAAATCTCCATCCTTGATAGAATCAATTGCTCTAAAGAAAAGATTCTTTTTTGGAACCTTAATTATCGCTTTACCTCTCAATTTCTTTTTAATCTCTTGAAATTGCGAAGCAGGCAGATTTTTAATTGATGCAATTAAGATTGTTTTTTTACCCTTAAGTAAATCTACTAATTCCTTTACTGTTTTTAATTTTTTTTCAGGAATTGGAACTTGTCTTTTTGAATCCATTTTATCTTATACTTATCTTTTGAGGTTTAGTCATAGTGAATTTTATTTCTATATTTTTTATATTCTCCTTATCTCTCGGAAGCACCTTTAATACTGCATTATACACTGTTATAATATTCTCAATAATATCCTCATCTTTCATACTCTCTTTTCCAATAGCAAGTTTTATGCTAGATTCTTTAACCCTAAATTTGATACTATTATTTATTCTATTTTTTAGTTCTTTGATTGCTTTTTCATCAGCATTCATAATAATTCCCATCTGAGGAGAAGGCATTTTTCCTACTGGACCTAAAACTCTCCCAAAAGTAGAAGCAACCTTGGGCATTAAGCTTGCTTGAGCAATAAAAAAATCAAATTTCTTGACTAATTTTTTCAAAGCAGATTTGTTAGTGTATTTTTTAAACTCATTAGCTGAAATTGTTTCAACATGGGGGTTTGTAGATTCTAAAAAAGCACCAATTTTTTTATCTTTAATTTTATGTGGGATATTTAAAACTAAATTTAGGGGATTTTTTTTAAAATCAAATTTTTGAAGATTTATAATTAAGTCTACTGTTTGGTTGAACTTTCTTTTTTCATTCTTTCTTAATTCATTCAATGCTTTAGTTAATTTTTCTTTTAATTCCATTTTGAAAAATTGATTAGTGAAAATTTATTTTCTCTTTGTAAATCATCATTCAATGCCATTTCAATACCTCCTACATTATGCGTTACAGACATAGAACCTATTCTGCCACGATGTAGTTTACGGTAGCATTTCAAGATAATTTTCATTTATAAATATTTCTAATCACAATAATCCTTAAATATAGATTATTTTTTCAATTTACATGGAACTAATTGCTTTATTGTCTACTGGAAAAGGAACATGGGCGCAGGTATCTGGATTAATGAATCAAGGCGAGTGGGATAAAGTAATTCTTCTTGGAGATGATTTTTCTAAAAATTTTAAACATGCTAAAAAATTTGAATTTATTCAAGTAAATTTAAACCAAAAAATAAAAGAGCTTAGAGATGAAATCAAAACTAAACTCAAAGGCAAAATTAATGGCACTGAAGTTGGACTAAGCATTGCAAGTGGAAATGGAAAAGAACACATGGCAGTAATCTCTGCTTTGATTAATCTTCCTGTGGGAATAAGATTTGCAGTTCTAACTCAAGAAGGAGTCATTGATCTCTAAATATCCTTTTTCTTAATTTTCAAATCTCTTTTACTTTTTCCAAGAACTATTGCTCTACTTCTTTCATGAGCATCTAATATTTTTAATCCTGTCTGTTTAGCAAGTTTTTTTGAAAATTCAAGCATCTCTTTATCATCAGGCATTCTATCATAACCTAATCTCTCTCTTGCAAATCCTACACTCATATATCCCTTAATCTCAACAAACATGGGCCTTGCTTTTTTGATTAATTTTGCAAATTCTTTAATATGTTTATCTTCCATATTAATTCCTCGAATAAGATTCATTCTAAAAATAGTTCTGGTTTTCCCTCTTAGTTTTGATAATAGTTCTAGACTCTGATTTAATTTTTTCCAAGCATCTCTTTGAGTACTTCTGTGAAATCTATCATAATCTTCTTTATTTGAAGTATTTACAGAAACATATAATTGTGTTGGTAATTGTTTCTTTTTCTTAATTTCTTTTAATTTTTTAGGATAAAGACCATTTGTAACTAAAAAACTAGTCTTTCCTCTTTTTCTTAATTCAGAAATTAATCCTCCAATATAAGGATAAAGAGTAGGCTCCCCTGAAAGACTTATAGCAAACTGCATTGGTTCTTGTGCTTCTCTCCACTTTTTCATATCCGCTTTACTAACTGTTTTATATTTGGTTTTAGGAAGAATCTTAAAACCTTGTAATAATTTTCTCTGAGCTATAATACATCCATTAATAATTTCAGACGGGTTTTTAATATCTTTTTTGTTAATTAACTTGTTAAAATCAAGTTCTATTGCACGCCAACAATGTATGCATTTATTTGGACATCCAAGCCAAGGAGTCATTTGACAACACCTATGACTTTCAATACCATAGAATTTCTCTTTATAACAAACTCCTTCATTTCTTACTGATTTCTTTGTCCATCTACATATTTTTACAGCACTATGATTTCCAATAAATCTGTATCCTTGCTTTTTCATAATCTTCTTAATCTTATCAAGTATCATAAAATTAAATCCTTGAGAACAAATTTAAATCTTCCTATAAAAAACTTTTAAACCAAGACAGCATAATTACCAATAATAAAAATAAGAAAAGATATGTAAGATATACAAATGCTTTTTTAGCAATTTTTTCACTTCCAGTAATTGCAGCTATAGTTAAAAAGAAAAATCTTCCCCCATCAAAAAGCCCTATGGGAAGCATATTAATTAAAGCAACACTAAAACAAATTAAAACAATCCACCATAATAAATTATAAATAAATACTGCAAATTCAAATTGTGGTTGATAATATATATAAGGATTTTTAAAAAATCCAACAAAACTAACCACACTACCTACCAATCCTTTTCCAGTTCTATCAATAAAACCAATACCAAGCCAAGCTACTCCTGGTTTTTCTGGATTCTCTCCAAGGGTTATTTCATAATCTTTGTACTCTTCTCCATCAAAGGTTATTAGAGTAATGTTCTCTCCTGGAGATCTACTTAAAATTTCATTAGCAAGTTTTTCTTTACTATCAATTTTTATTTTCTCTATCTCAGAAATAGCCCCACCCATACCAGACCTAAATGCAGGAGAATCCTCAAATAAAATCATAATCTTTTGAGTTTTAAATAATTGTTTATTGGTCTCCTCTTCAAAAAGAGCTTTATTTATTAAAAAAGTCTCATTTGAAATCTTTATCTCATTAATATCTTCCTTCATCATATCTAGTAAATTTTCATAAGAAGTGTCCTCAACAGGAACATTATTTACCATAGAGATGCTACTAACATTAACAATAGAACTAGCATAACTATCAAATACAACTCCCACAGGAGCAAAACAAATAGAAAAGAAACCCCATAAAATAATAAAAAACAATATAGCAGTTAAAATATTTGCAAAAGTTCCTGCAGAAAGAATTGCCATCTGATTAAATTTACTTTTTTTAATCATCTGTTTTTCATCAGGTTCAACAAAAGCAGCCAAAAATACTGGTAAGAAATATGGAAAAAATCCAAAGCCAGTATTCTTAATTTTTACTTTACTATATGCTGAATAAATTCCATGTGCAAGTTCATGTGGAATAGCAATAATAGCTATAATCACTATCCAGTATATAAAATAAAAAGGAGGAAGAAAACTCAAATTAAACACTTTTGGAAGATAAGGGATTAAAGGCATTATGGGAGGTATCTTAATTGCCTTTACAATTTCTGGGCTAAAAAGATAAATCCAAAGAATCTTTCCAAATAAATAAACCATAGTAATCATAAGAAAGAAACCCATTATTATTGAGACATAACTTAGAATCTTAAGGGTTCTCTTATACTTTTTACCTACAAAGTTAATTAATTTTATTCCCCAGCTTGTTTTATATAGTAGCAATAATCCTTCTCTTTTCAGATTCTTTTTCCTAGTATAAAGAAAAATTGATAAAAATATAACAAATATAACTAAGAAAATTATATCATAAATAATAAATTCCATATTTTAATTTTTATTTCTTTTTTAATGGCCTAAAAGATTTTCCACCACACTTCCTGCATCTTACTTTTCCTGTTAAAACTTTTAAAGGCT
Source organism: Candidatus Woesearchaeota archaeon (assembly GCA_964602425.1). Classification (GTDB taxonomy): domain Archaea; phylum Nanobdellota; class Nanobdellia; order Pacearchaeales; family GW2011-AR1; genus WJLC01. The sequence goes on from CAZRQO010000026.1 coordinate 4,688, forward strand.
CTGTTCTTATTTTACTCTGGCATTTTTTACAAACAAATATGTTCTTAAAAAGTCTATTTTGAGCTTCAGGTATTTTTACAGCCATTATATTTTATCTCTTGTTTGATTATTAGTGAACAAGTGAAAACTTCTTAAAGTTTTCGCTTGATTATTTTTTGTCCTTCTATATCCCAGTACTCTGCATTTCCTCCTTCAACCAATTGCGCTTTAACTTCTACATCTGGACAATCAACATCAAGGGTCTCAAAACTCTCTAAATCCATTAGACTAACTGTGTCTCCAATAGAAAGAACCTGCCCTTTTCTTTTTTCAATCATAGGAACTTCTAATCTATCATGCCCAGGAACAACAAAAACTTTTTTATTTCCCTCAATTATTCCAACAGCTTCTATTCTGGCCTTAGCATGTCCGTGTTTCCCTGTTTTACTAATATCAATTTTTTTAACAGTACACGGTTTGCCATCAACAATAATATTTGTACCAACTCTCGCCTCTGTAGCATTAATTATCTTTGCAACCATATACTACTCAAAAAAAATACATTTATAAAGATTTTTACTGCACTTTTAATATGACTTTACAAAAAAATGATTTCATTGAAATAGAATTCACTGGAAAAATCAAAAACGGAGAAATTTTTGATTCTAATCTAAAAAAAGATATAGAAAAAGCAGAATTAAAAACTCCTGCAAAACCCTTTATATTTGCCTTAGGTCAGGGTATGTTTCTAAAAGGGGTAGATGATTTTTTAATAGGAAAAGAGCCAAATAAAGAGTATCATATTGAATTATCTTCTGAGAATGCATTTGGAATAAGAGAACCAAGCTTAATTAAATTAATTCCTATTCAAATCTTTAAACAGCATAAATTAACTCCCTTTCCTGGAGCCCTATTTAATTTTGATGGAAAAATCTCTAAGGTGCTTTCTGTATCAGGTGGAAGAGTTAGGGTTGATTTTAATAATCCTTTAGCAGGAAAAGATGTAGAATATGATATTAAAGTCTTAAGAAAGATAGACAATATTAAGGAGAAGATAAAGTCCTTTAATGATTTTTTATTTAAAAAAGAGTTTAAATTTGAGATAAAAGACAAAAAATTGATTCTAGAAGTTGATAAACCTCTTGTGAAATTTATAGAGTTGTTTAAGGATAAGTTCAAGGAAATATTCAATCTTGAGCTAGAAACAAAGGAAATAAAACAACCTAGTAAAAAAGAATAAATGAACCACAATAATTCTTATAAATGAGTCAAACCATAATTTTCTATGGATAATCTTTATGAACAAGAGGCGAAAATAGATCAGCCTTCTTTTGACATGTCTTCTTCAACCTCTTCAGTAAGAGATATTGATAGAGAATTAGAAGAACTTCTAAAAAAACAATCTGCTAAAATAAAAGTTATTGGTGTTGGGGGTGGAGGAAATAATTCTTTAAGCAGAATGAAAGAAATTGGAATTAGAGGGGGAGAACTCATTGCTATTAATACAGATGCTCAAGATTTATTATATGCTAATGCTGATCAAAAAATTCTTATTGGAAAGGAAT
>CAZRQO010000026.1:6241-8031 GCA_964602425.1 Candidatus Woesearchaeota archaeon
AATCCTAAAATAGGTGAGGAAGCTGCAAAAGAATCTAGTTCAGAAATCAAGAAAAAAATTGCTGGGGCAGATATGGTCTTTATTACCTGTGGTTTAGGAGGTGGTACTGGTACAGGTGCAGCCCCTGAAGTAGCTAGATTATCAAAAAAACAAGGTGCTCTTACTATTGGAGTAGTAACTCTTCCCTTTACTATTGAAGGAAGAAAAAGAATAGAAAATGCTATGGATGGTTTAGAAAGAATGGAATCAATGGTAGATACTTTAATTGTAATTCCAAATGATAAACTATTAGAATTAGCTCCTGAATTGCCACTACATACTGCCTTTAAGATTTCAGACGAGATTCTGACAAATGCAGTTAAAGGAGTTACTGAACTTGTAACTGTATCTGGTTTAGTTAATTTAGATTTTGCAGATATAAGGGCCATTATGGTTAATGGAGGAGTTTCTTTAATTGGAATGGGAGAATCTGATACAGAACACAGAGCCCTAGATGCAGTTGGAAAAGCTATTCAAAACCCTCTTTTAGATGTAGATATCTCTGATGCTAGTGGAGCATTAGTTAATATTATTGGAGGAAGTGACATGAGTCTAGATGAGTGTAAAGATATAATTGAATCTCTTGGTCAAAAGCTCTCTCCTGATGCAAAATTAATCTGGGGAGCGCAAATATCTCCTGATATGGAAAAATCAATCAGGGTCTTGCTTATTGTTACAGGAGTAAAAAGCACACAAATCTTAGGACAAGGAGATACAAAGGATATGATTAGACACAAGGAAATTGAAGAAGAACTAGGAATAGAATTTTTTGAATAAAATGAAAACACTAGGGTGTAGTTTAACTAATCTTGATTGGTTGGATGTTAAGGAATCTGAGAGATATACCGAATCAGAAAGAGATGTTCAATCTGAAGCATATGAAAGAGGAAATAAAATGCTTGTAGAGGTTCTTTCTTTATTCCCTGATTTAAGTCTTATTGATAAAACTCCTTTAATGAAAGTTGAAGACGAGAGGAATGGGGCATTTCTTCAAAGAGTAAGTTTTGAAGTTTATCAAAGTGAAGATGGCCAGGTTTCAGTAGTAAAAAATAATTCAATTTATAATCCAAATCTTAGTCATGTTTTAACTGGTTTTGATTTAGTAGCAACTTGTCAATCTAAAGAGAGATGTGAGGATTACAAATCCAAAATAAGAAAAATTTCAAAATCTTATGAAATAAAAGATACAATAAATGAGATTCATGGACTAAAGTTAAAGATTGAATAATTTTAAAAACTCCTTATTTTTATCTATAATATGGGATTAAAATCATTTTTCCTGAAATGTAAAAGAGTATGGCATGCATTGAGAAAACCAGGAAAAAAAGAATTCTGGATGGTAGCAAAAGTTTCTGCAATAGGTATTTTGGTTCTTGGTGCATTAGGTTTTATTCTTTCAGGAATTTTAAAATATATTATTAGATAATTTTATAGATTAAAATCAAAGATTTATCACTATAAGTTTTTCTCCGAAATCCTTATAAACCCAAATATTCAAGTAAATATATCTTTCTAAGATGTTATGTCTTAGCTGGAGCAAAACACATTCACCTTTCTTAACAGAAAGTCAAATGGGAGCAAAACAAGATGATATTTATTATTAAAGTAACAACAAATAAAGAAGAGAGAGCAGTAGATATGATTTCTGAAAAATCAGAAAAGAAAAATCTTAATGTGTATTCTGTCTCTCGTCCTCATGGATTAAGAGGATATATTCTTTTAGAAGCAGAAGATAGAGATTCAGCAGAAGA
>CAZRQO010000027.1:0-7577 GCA_964602425.1 Candidatus Woesearchaeota archaeon
TATTTTTAAGTTGCTCTCCAAAAGCTTCTTTTAAACTATCAAATCCAGACATACTCCCAAAAACCCCAAAATAAGGAGTCCAGATATGAGCAGGAATAACCTCTATATCTTTTGAAATATTCCTCATATCTTTAACCCACTGCTCACAAGATATCTTAAATATAGGGCGACCATCATAATCCCTTCTTCCTTTTGTATCTAAATAAGCATTAATTTTCTCAGCAATTTCAATACTTGGAATCAAATTAACTAAATGAACTTTTCTTCCATGTCCTTGAGTATAAATTAAAGAAATCTCCCCTGTAATTATAAAAGGAAATCCTTGATAATAATACAAACCATTTTTCTCAATAAGTTTCTCTTTAATCTCTTTTATCCAAATAGGATGAGTAAAATCTCCTGTTCCAAGCAAGTGAAGTCCCTTAATCTTTGCCCATTTAACAAGATTATCAAAAGTAATGTCTTTGCTGCATGCCCTAGAAAATCTAGAGTGAATATGCAAGTCTGCAATCATCCAATTATTATCCATTAAAAATCTAAATAAAACAGGTTTTTAAAATTGATTAATATCATCTTAATAAAATTTATATATTCTATACCCCTCTAAAAACAATGGATGAAGCCAGGATTCAAGAGCTGATTGAGAAATTCAATCTAAAAAATGATTTAACTAAAAATCCAAATATATGGATTGGTCATGCAAAAATAGGTTATAGAAATCGTCCAAATATTGAAGAGGTAAAAAGACTTTTACTAGATATCTTTGATGAATATATAGAAGAAGGAGAACCCACACCAGAACATCTTAAAGAAATTTTACCACAATGGGAGTACTTTCATCCTTATCAAAGAGTGAGAGAAATTGACCAACCAATGTTTATTTCTAAAAAGGAAAAGGCCATTTTTGTAGTAGTGATTTGGCCCTGGCAGATTAGAGAAGGTGTTGCAAGTCTGATGTTATATAAAGGAGAATTAAATTCTTAAGATGTTTTATTTTCTATTAAATCTCTTTCTTTAGCTCTTTCATACCACCTACATTCTTTATAATTATTAGAATCACACTTGCAGTAATCCATACGAGTCATATCAGCATCTTTCCACTCTTGTGGCCGAGCCCCATGCACGCATTCATCCCCTCACTAGATTTCATTGCATCATCAAATAACCACTTACGATGTGGGCAATTTACATCAACCATTTTTACCCCTCATCCACTACCCCATCATTTGTAACAAAGAAAATAGCTTCATTGTCTGGTAGATTAGGTGAATCAATCAATTTAGCCACTCTAGAACCTTTTTTTCCTCTTCTAAGGTATAATCTATATGTTGAAGCATGCCCTACTATATTTCCTCCTATAGCAGTTGTAGGGTCCCCAAACATCTGAGCAGGATTAGCCATAACCTGATTAGTAACATAAACAGCTAGATTATGTGTCTCTGCTAATTTCATAATATCATGCATATATCTATTTAGTTTCTGCTGCCTGTCTGCAAGCTGGCCTCTTCCACTAAATTCAGCTCTAAAATGAGCAGTTAAAGAATCTACAATAAGCAATTTTATTGGCTCTCCATTTTTAATCATCTCTCCAATCTTTTCCAAAAGCAGAATCTGATGGTCAGAATTAAAAGCTCGAGCAACAAAGATATTCTTTAATACTTTTTCAGGATTAGCTCCTAAATGCTCTGCAATCTGTTTTATTCTTGCTGGTCTAAAAGTTCCCTCTGTATCAATAAACACACTCTTTCCCCCAGCCCCTCCTTGGTCCTTTGGTAATTGGGCATTAACAGCCAAGGTCAATCCTAACTGAGTTTTTCCAGAACCATAAGCTCCAAAAGCTTCTGTTATAGACTTGCTTTCCACCCCTTTTCCACCCAGAAGTTCATTAAGATTTTTACTTCCTGTTGTAATATTAAATACATTTTCTCTTCTCTGAGCAAACTCAACACCATCTTGAAATCCCAAATCTAAAAGGTTTCTAGCTGCCTGAATAGCTTTTCTTGCAACAGCAGACCCAACACCAGCAGTATCTGCAAGACTATGTGGAGACATAACAGCAAGGGTCATTAAATCATATATTCCTGCAGATTCTAATTTAGCAGCCACAGCAGGACCAATACCAGGCAAATCAGTTAATTGTGGGTCTTTCCCAGAAACCGCCTCCTTAATTTCCTCTGTTTCTTTCTTAGTAACCATAAAGTATCAAAAAAGATTTTATTTATAAAGATTGCTTGTCTCGTAGACATATATTAGAATATACTAGAAGATTTTGTCACAAACAAGACTAAATCAATTAAAATAAACACAACAAAGATATTTGTCTCTGACAATCCTCCTGTTCTAATTCTTCCACAGCATGTTTTTTTATAAGGGTAAAAAGGTTTTATCCCTTCAATTGTAAAACTATCAGCAATTAAATGAGAACAATAACCTAGAAAAAAAGCAAGAGCAATAAAAGGAACAAACAACACCAAGCCAAGAGTGATCAATATTAAAAAAGTAAAACTATGCACAAAGCCTCTATGTTTAGCAAACCACTGAAAAGGCCTTAGAAAAAAATAATGCCCTATTTTAGAATGCTTACTATCTATATCTGGGATATAAGTAGCTAATAAAGCAATGACCAAGAATAAAAGAGGGAGTTTAACAAAAGAGATGAACAACAAAACAAAAAATAAAGTAATTGCTAAATGAGTCTTAATTAACATAATTCTATTACAAAAAAAATAATTTTAAATCTATCCTTTATTTTCAAGTTTGTTTATCAAGTTATCTAAATCAATGTCATTTACCTTATCAACAATAAATTCAGGGTTATTAAAGAAGCTGTTCATTCTAATGACTCCTGAAAACAGCATCTCTTTTCCAAGTAAATCCTGTTTCTGATTAAATAACCTTTCAGTATCATCTAATTCAGTCAGACCTAAATCAGGAAGAACATCATTAAACAAAACAGTCCTTATACTCTCTGTTCCATCATCTATTACAATATTAATCAAGGCTCTCTTTTCAGCAGGCACATTTCCATGCGCTTCACAAACATATTTATCCCCTTCAAGAACAACTTTTTTCTTGCACTCTGGACATACATGAAAAAATCTCGGATCAAAAGCCTGGACAATAAAGGCTCTGACACTGACACTATCTCTGGGTTTAAATTCAGCAATTGATTTTTCTTTAACAATTCTTTCTGTTTTAACTTCTTCAAACTTTTGATCACTTGGCTTAAAATCTGAAAAACTTCCTAAATGAATCTCATTATCCCTTATACCTCCTCCAGAAATCTCAACACTGCTTCCTTCAGTTATTTTTCCACTTTCTATTAATTCTATATGATTAGTATCCCATAATACAACTTTTATATTAGAAGTCTCATCAGCCATAATAAAATTAGCTACTTTGTTTGTTTTTCCCTGCCTCTCAAATGTTCTTACAGGAAATAAATTAATTACCTTGCCTACAACATTAACTTTCCTCATTCCAGGAAGTAACTCATCAATCTTAAATTTCTCATTCTCCAAAGAGATTCCAAGTTCAGCACAAACAATTTGCGCTGCCCCTTCTTTGCTAATTAATCCAGCGAGTTTAGCAATCTTAGCCTCAATTTTTCTTTGTATATCTTCTATAGATAATCCAGAAGTCTTTGCAATTCTCTCAAGAACCTTGTTATAATTTCCCTCTACCATACTCCTCCAGAAATAAATACTATTTTTAAGGATTGTTATAGTAAAAACTCAACAAAATTTAAAAACTCCATTAAATAGTCTAAGATATGGGAATAGCACTTATCAAGCTAAAAATAATGCCTACATCTCCAGAAATAAATCTCAAGGAGATTAAAACAAAAGCAAGAGAAATCATTGAGAAGAATGAAGGAAAAATAAGTGAATTTCAAGAGGAGCCTATTGCTTTTGGATTAAAGGCAATTATAGTTGGTTTTGAACTTGATGAGAAAAAAGAACTTGAACCAATTGAAGAAAATTTAAAGAAAATAGAAGAAATTAATTCTGTTCAAGTAATTGATATGCGTAGAGCTTTTGGATAAAGAATAAACCTATTACTAATACTATTTATGACCCGCCAGTTCCAACATGCCCTTCCTTACCTAATGCAGCCAATAAAACAAGAAAACCTACACCTGCTAAAGCATAAGGAAGTACTCCCATAAACCATTCTTGTACATTTAAATATTCAGGAAGAAAATTAAGATAATTAAATATAGCTAAAAGAATAAGAAAAAACCCAAGTATGAGAAAAATCCACTTTCTTTTTCCTACTGCATTATGAGGACACCAAACTATTAATAAAACTCCTGCAAGTCCAATAAGAATAGGAAAACCAAACATATCCATTAAAAGATGGATTAGAGGGGTAAATAGTAAAATTGCTACAATTGCTAAAATAAACTTTTGAAATCCCATCTTTTTTCTCTTATGATTATTACATAAGTTTTATTTATAAAGCTTTTTATAGAGAAGAATATAAATAAAAAAAAATTAAAATAAAAAAAAAGATTTTATTTTGCTAAAATAATTGCTGAAAATATTGCTAAAACACCACCAATAGGAACCAAGTAATACCCATCTAAAGCGCTTATAAAATAACCAGCTAAAACCATTACTCCTGCAATTCCTGAAAAAAAAGCTCCAAGTTTTCCCATTTTTAAATCCTCCTTATAGAAAGTTATATATTATATATTTTAAAAGCTTATCGTTAAATATATTAAGAGAGGATTTGTTATTTATTTATGGTCCCTAAAAAACAATTAGAATCAGTAAGAAAACAAATTCTTGAGCAAATTGAAATAACTTTTCCTGCAGATAAAAAAGAATTTGCTAAAAATCAGGTTCTAAGTATGGATGACAACCAGTTAATAGATTTCTTGCAAAAAAACAGGCTTCTAAAAGTGCCAGAGGAAATTCCTTCTCAAACAATCCAGACAAGAGAATGTGTTTTTTGTTCAATAATAAGAAATGATATTTCTTCATATAAAATTGATGAAAATAAAGATAATATTGCAGTACTGGAGATTAACCCTCTCTCTAAAGGCCATGTTATTATAATTCCAAAAAAACATTTAGAATCATCTGGAAAACTTCCACAAAATACTTTTTCTCTTGGTAAAAAAATAGCTAAGAAAATAAAATCAAAATTAAAACCAAAAGAAGTTCAGATTCACTCTTCTAATGTTTTTGGCCATGAGATAGTAAATATTCTTCCAATTTATAAAGAAGAGACTCTGAATTCTCCAAGATATCAAGAAAAAGAAGAGGTTTTAAAAAAATTAAAAAAGAAACTTGAAAAAAAAGTTTCTAAAAAGAAAGTTGTTAAAAAGAAAATTCAAAAAAGTCCAGGGAAAAAAGAAGAGACAATCCGGGTTCCAAGAAGGATTCCATAAACAAATATAATAAAACTAATTAAAAATACAGGAACAAAAACCACCCCCTGTCTGATTCTAATGCTTCTGTACTTCTTTCTTATATCATGTATTTGTTTCATACTAAGACCTTCCCAATTTGGTTCTATATACTTTCTTCCAATTTTAATCCTAGAATAAAGCCAGTCCCCTTCTCTTAAGTCTTTAGTATTTATTTTTCTAATCATAGCAGCTTCATCTATTGCCTTAGCATAAATAAAAAAATAAGGAGAAATAAAAACAAGCAATCCAAGGAAAAAGAAAAGCCCCTGATAAAAACCAAGTATCATAAAAAATAATCCAAGGAACATAACAACAAAAATAATATTTTTATTTTTCCTAAAAAGTTGTTTAAATTTTTTGCTAAATGCTTTTGTATTTTTAAAAAGAAGAATAAGACTCCAAATTATTCCATAAACAGCCCCTATAAAAAAGAATATTAAAAGAAATATAACAAAGTAGCCCAGATTTGTAAAAAAGCTGCTAGAAACAGGCAAAATAGTCCCTAGAGCTATCATTAATTTAGCATCTCCTCCTGCAAATACTCTTGAATAATAAAATATATTCCCTAAAACAAAAAAGATTCCTAATCCAATTAACCCCTGATAAAAGAAATTAAATCCAGTATTAGAAAATAAAGAGTAAAAAAATCTAAAACCCAGAGCAAATATTATCAAGGAAAAATTAAGCCAGTTAGCTACTTCTTTTTTTCTTATGTCTTGTATAGTTGCACCTAGAATCCAAATAAACCCTAACACTAATAAGAATATTACTTCAAACATAATTCAACTAATAAAAATGAATTTAAAACTATTTCCTTCCTAATTTCATGCTTCTCTTTCCCCCGCCTTTTCTATACGGGTGTTTCTTTTTCTCTCTTTTCTTATCTTTAGCTTTATTACGCCTTTCTGAATCCCCATATGCCATTTTTAAGAATTATTACGATGCTGGGGGACAAGTCATAAATGTCTTTACTTTATCATCCCCAATAAAAATACTCTTTTTAGGATTATCAGCACAAGCTAGAGTACTATTTGTAAAAGAACCTTTCTTAAAATCAACTTTACCACACTGAAGATTATTACACTCTCCAATTTTATATTTTTGAGTTTCAGGAACTTGAGTTAGTGCAAAACAACTTATATTCCTATATTCATTTTTATCTGGATCAACTAAAGTTCTTGGTTGAGTACAAAAACCATATTCTGATTGAGTGTTACAAGAAATAGCACATCCTTTAACTACATCATCTACATTTTCTTTTGAAATCCATGGAGCAATAATATCCCACCCCAAAGTAAAGCCAACTACTAAAATGACTAATACAAAAATCCCCAAAATTATTAAAATAATTGCATTAGTGCTTAATCCCTGGCCTCTTTTGTTCGTTTCCATTATTCAGATATAGTTTAAGAGATTTAAAAAGGTTTTTATTTAGGAAGGTAATACTTCACTTCAAAGATTTTTCCAATCTTCTCAGATAAATGTTTTCCTCTTCCATCTGAAGGTTCTATTTTAACTTCCTTTCCAGAAAAACACCTTTCCATATTTGAACTAATTACACTCATTTTACCAATACCATCAAAATTGTCATCTGTATCTAATTTTGCTAAATAAAAACTTAACAAAGCTATAAAACAAACAACAACAATTCCAATTACAAGAATAGCTATTGTGATGTCTCCTCTTTTGTTCTTAATATTATTCATATGTTTCAATCCCCTTTAATCCATTTTTCTATTTCTTTCTCTTCTTTTAAGGTAATTATCTTTAATTCTTTTGCTCTTGCAAAAGCTATCTCTGTTTTTGTTGTTAATTGGCTACTCACTTCAACTTCCCTTTTTCCTCCAGGGGTTGCACCTGTATATTTATTCCAACCCCCTAAAAAATTAGAAGCATAAATAAAAATAAGCAGCACTACTAAAACAATTATAGTTGCAACTACCCAGGTTATTGCTTCTCCTATGCTTGCTTTTTTGTTTATTTTATTTAACATTTTTCTCACTTTTTCTCACACTTGTAAAAATATCTACTAAAATTAAATCAGTTCTATCTAAACTAAAAAATCTTTTATTAACACACTTAGGAAGTCTTTTATAATCTTGTTTTTGTGTTTCTTCACACTGTACTTTCAAATTAGAATTTCCTTTAGAAATACTAC
>CAZRQO010000028.1:0-1896 GCA_964602425.1 Candidatus Woesearchaeota archaeon
GGTTTGTTGTTAATCCTGTTTTTCCTTTAAAAGATTTTAATCCAAAAAAAGTTAAGTGGCATGTGTGGACAAATATATTTGGATTTAAAATTCCTTTAACATATATCCTTGGAGTTTTAATTGCAATAGCAAGTTATATTTTTTTATGGAATTAAAATCAAAATAATCCCATAATTAATCTAACAGTCTTATCAGGATTATGTCTTGCAGTTATTTTATTATTTATTTCTAATTCCAAAAGTAAATCCTCTTTGATAATATTACCCCCCTGTAAATCTGGTTCAACAAAAAAACTATCCTCTTCTTTATACTTATCAACTATATTCTGTGTTGGTTTTTTTGTATTACAAATAACATAATCTACTTTTCTTTCGAGATATCTCTCAATCTCTCTTAAAAAATCACTCGCTCTAAATCCATAAGTTCCATGTTTTGTAACCAGATTACAAACATAAACAATTTTAGCTTTAGATTCTGCTAGTGCTTCTTTAAATCCTTTAACAAGAAGATTAGGGATAACACTTCCATATAAATCCCCTGGACCAAGGATAATCAAATCTGCGCTTCTAAGTGCATTTGCTGCTTCACTATAAATATAAGATTCTGGTTCAAGCCAGATTCTATCTATTTTTTCAGGGGCATAAGGATAACTAACATTTACTTCTCCAAATAGTCTTCTTCCGTCATAAGTTCTACCACAAAGATGATTATTAGTCAGAGAAACAGGGAAGACAGACCCCTTTATTCTCAAAATATTAGAACAAATCTTAACACCCTTAGCAATATCCCCTTCAATCTCTGTTAGAGCAGTAAGGATCATATTTCCAAGACTATAATCAGATAAAACCCCATTTGTTCTGGGAAATCTATACTGAAATAATTTCATAAGATCTTTAAGTTCACTCTCATCAGATAAGGCGATTAAACAATTTCTCAAATCTCCAGGAGGGAGTATACCAAATTCAACTCTTAATTGTCCTGTATTTCCCCCATTATCAGAAACAGAAACAATTGCACCAAGATTAATATCATAATTTTTCAAACCCCTTAAAAGAGTATACTGCCCTGTTCCACCCCCCACAGTAACAACTTTCTTCATAAGTTTATGTAAGTGAAATTATATAAAAACTTAATTATTGTATAGAATATGGAATCACAACAAAAAATCTGGGAAAAAATAGCTCCAGAATGGCATAAATATAAAGAAATTCCTTCTAAATTATCACAAGCATTTCTAAAACAACAATCTGGAAAAATTCTAGATTTAGGAAGTGGAAGTGGGAGGCTCTTAACAAAAACAAAAGGAAAAATGTATCTTGTAGATTTTTCAAAAGAGATGCTTAGATTAGCAGAACAAAAAGCAAAAAAATTAGAAATTGATGCTGAATTTCAAGTTGCAGACATAACTAAACTTCCTTATAAAAATGATTTTTTTGATTCAGCCATATCTATCTCTGCTCTACACTGTCTCCCAAAAAAACAACATAAAAAAGCAATAAAAGAACTTTATAGAGTAATGAAACCTAAAGCTGAAATATTAATTGGGGTCTGGAATAAAGAATCAAAAAGGTTCAAAAAATACAAAGAAAAAGAAAGATATATTGGATGGACAACAAAAGGAAAAAGATACTATTATTTATTTAATGAAAAAGAGATACATGATTTATTTAAAAAACAAGGATTTAAGATTACTTCTATGCATAATTCAGAATTAATGATTAATTTTATTATTGAAAAACCCTAAGCTTTTATCTCATCATACATCTCAGTATATTCTTTTATCTCATCCTCGCCTTTTGAAATACTCTTAATAAACTCTTTAGCTTCTTTCTCTATCTTAGTTTTCTCACTTACTTCACTAGCTAACTTATAATTAGAACCAAGTTGTGCTATAGT
>CAZRQO010000028.1:1996-7369 GCA_964602425.1 Candidatus Woesearchaeota archaeon
ATCTTAAGCAATCCAAAATTAGAAATAAAGACAGTTCCAACAAGATAATCTTTTCCATTTTTATTTTGCAAAGATAAAAGAATTTTCTGAACTTTGCTTTTTACATTCTTACTCTCCATTTCCTTAGAAACTATATTAGCAATTTCATTAAAATTAAAATCATGCTCCAAAGAAATTGGTTTAAATGCTGTATTGTCAACTATTTCAACTGGAACCATTGCACAATTATCCTCTAATTTAAAACTAAACATCTTTTTTTTACTAGGAATAAAATAATCAATGTGTTGTTTATTATCAGGGTGTTTTGAATCTGAAAATTCCATAATAAAAAAACCAGAAGAAGGAAAAGCATCTTTATTCTCTTGTATAAACTTCTTAAAATTCTCTGAATTCTTTAATTTCTCTATATAGAATTGGAAGTTCATTTTCTTTCTAAAATTTCTCTCTTAATTAAACTTAAAAACTTTTCTAATTTCATTGTCTGGAGTTTTTTATCTCCTTTAACTCTAATTGAAAGAGTTTTATCTTTTTCTTCTCTATCTCCAATTGTAACTATATATGGAACCCTCATAATTTCAGCAGATTTAACTTTTGATCCCATTGTTGTTGAAGAAAAATCATTATCCACTCTAATTCCCTCTTCCTTTAATTTCTTTAAAACTTTCTCAGCAGCCTTTGTATTTCTATCTGTAAAATTCAAAACTCTAACCTGAATAGGAGCTAACCAAGTAGGAAATCTTCCATTAAAATGCTCAATTAAAATTCCATAGAATCTTTCAATTCCTCCAAGAACAGTTCTATGAATCATAATTGGTTGTTTCTTTTTATTATCTTTATCCATATATTCTAAATCAAATCTTTCAGGCATTGCCATATCTAATTGAATTGTAGCTGTCTGCCACTCTCTTCCCAAACTATCCTTTAAATAAAAATCAATCTTAGGTCCATAAAATGCCCCTTCTCCTTTATTAAGTTTATACTTAATCTTTTGTTTTTTTAAAACATTTTCCAAAGCTTTTTCAGTTTTATCCCAGATTCTATCACCCCCAATTCTTTTTCCAGGCCGAGTAGAAAGCTCAACCCTATATTTTAAATTAAATTTACTATAAATTACATCAATAACATTCATAATCCCAATAATTTCCTTTTCAATCTGATTTTCAGTACAATATATATGTGCATCATCTTGAACAAATTGAATAACTCTAAACATTCCCCCTAAAACTCCTGATAATTCTTTTCTATGAACAATTCCTAATTCAGCAACTCTCAAAGGAAAATCCTTATAACTCTTTGGAGAATTTTTATAAATTAACATTGCTCCAGGACAATTCATAGGTTTAATTGCAAACTCTCTTTTTTCATAATCTGTTAAAAACATATTTTTCTTAAATTTTTCCCAATGTCCAGAAATACTCCATAATTTTTTATCTAAAATCTGAGGAGTTCTTATTTCTTTATACTCATTAGCTTTATGAATTTCTCTCCAATATTTAATTAATTCATTCCAAACTATTAATCCATTATTATGAAAAAATACCATTCCAGGTGCAACATCATGAAAGCTAAAAAGATCCATTTGCTTTCCTAGGATTCTATGGTCATTTTCTTTAAGTTTAGATGTGTCTAAAACTGATTTAGAAATCTGTCTAAGTAATTGTTTAGCATCATATTTTTCTTCCTTTACTTTACCTTCAAAAACAATACTTCTGCTTAATTCAGATAAAGGATGTCCTTTGACTTTTAATTCAAACTCTTTGTAATATCCAAATGGAGCTCTTGTGACTTTAAATCCTTTCAGAGCTTTTTCAGTTGCAATTAATATTTCACTAGCTATCTCAGGAGAACCAAGATTACTAGAAAGATGAGCATACGGATAAAGCACTATGTTCTTTGTCTTGACTTGTTTTGCAATATTTTTAATCTCAGAAACAAATTTTGAAACTATCTCTTTACTATCCCCTTTTTCAACTGCAGTTAAAACAACCAAAGCATCTTTTACACTTTTTTCTTTTTTATCTTTATCACTAAGGTCAGTTATACTTCTCAGGGCCTTTTTTAAGGGTTTGAATTTAATATAATCTGTATGTAATGTTAATATTTTCATTTTATCTTATATATAAATTTATCAATCATGTTTTTAGCTTTTTCCCTATTCTTTTGATGAGACATTAAGAATTTATTAATCTTATCAATTAAATATTGTTTTAATTCTCCTGTAAGAAGTTTTCCACTTCTGTAATCTGTTTCAATCTGCTTTAATTTATCATCATTTTCTTCAAACATCATTTTCAAATACTGAAAACTAACATCTATATCTGGATTTCCACCTTTTTTCCTATGCTCTTCAATACTTGCCTGCCCTCCTGAAAAAGCATACTTCTTTATTTTTCTCTCAACTTCTTTTGGTTTATCTGTTGTATAAATAGCTACTTGTTCTCCTGTTGAACTCATTTTGCCTTTAATTCCTGTTAAAGGAGGTAAAAACACCCCATGAATTATTGCAGGTTTATAATAACCTAATTTAGGATAAACATCTCTAGCAACCCTAAAATGAGGATCTTGGTCTATTGCAAGAGGAATCAGACAGGGCCTATTTTTCTTAGCTAAAACACTTGGGATAATCGCTGGAACAGCCTGCATTGAAGTATAAAAAATTTGTCCTATATTTGCCTGGTCTGTTAATCCAAAAGCAGCTTTTATAGTAGAAAAATTAATTTTTTTAGCAAATTTAATTGCTTCAGGATACATTAATCCCGCATGTTTAGTGTCAATTAAAAAATGAGTCTTTTTAGGATTAAATCCCAATGCTATAACATCTAACATATTCTCATAAGTCCATTTCTGAATCTCATCATAAGATTGATTTTTAAACAAGTACTTTTCATCATCTGTAAATTGAAACCACAACTCTACATCAAATTTATCTTGAAGCCACTTTGTAAAAATCCACGTTTGTAAATGTCCTAAATGAATTGGTCCAGAAGGTCCACGTCCAGTATAAAGAAAGAACTTTTCTTTTTTCTTATATTTATCAAGTAACCATTTTAAATCACGATAAGCAAAAAAGATTCCCCTTCTTAACATAAAATGTAAATCTTTTGTATATTTTTTAATCTCATTTAATATATTTTCATCTATTTTTCTTACTCCAAACTCTTTTACAAGCTTATCATAATTAATTTCACCTGAAACCTCAAAAGGAGTTACTTTTCCATCCTTCTTTTTCATATCCTACCAACGCAAAATGTATTTTTAAACTTTAACAAACCGACTAAATATTTATAAATGATATTTAGTATATTATAGGAATGAAAAGAGTAGTATTTTTATTGGTATTTGTAATTCTTTTAACTTCTCTAGCTTCTGCAGACATTATAATCAAAGAACAGCCAAAAGAACTTTATAGTCTCGGTGAAATAGTCAGAGTTCCTGTAAAAATTGCTACTTTATATGGAATAGAAGATTTTTTATCAATAAAATTAATATGTAATGGGATTGAAAATGAAATTCATAAACAATATCTCTCTATTCCTTCAGGAGGAGAACAAGAGATTAATGCTGCTATTCCACTTAGTCCACAGTATATAGGAAGAACTTACGGAACATGCACAATAAAAACCTCAATAGGAAAAGAGTATGTCCTAAGTGAGGAGTTTCAGATATCTAATGCAATACTTATTGATTTTAAAGCAAGTAAAACTGAATTTGCTCCTGAAGAAAGCATTATAATTGAAGGAACAGCTATCAAAGAAAATGGCCAGAATGCTCAAGGATTTATTAATCTAGAAATTGGTGGAGAAGAAGGTATTTCAGTAAGTGACACAGTAAAAAATGGTTATTTTTTTCTAAATACCTCTCTTCCTAAAGAGACAAAAGCTGGGCAGTATTTAGCAAAGATAACAATTTATGAAAAAGATGGAAGTGGAAACATATCCAATCAGGGGTTTATAGATTATAATATACTAATAACTCCGGTTCCAACTAGTCTAGAAATTGTTTTTGAAGAAAAGCCTATTCCTGGAGAAAATCTTAAAGTAAAAACAATTCTTCATGACCAATCAGGAGAAAAAATAGAATCAAATGCAATTATAACTCTTAAAAATGAAAAAGGAAAGACCCTAGAACAAATTGACATAGCAACAGATGAATCTTTTGAATACCCTATAAAGTATAATCAACCTCCTATTAAATGGACAATTATATCTGAATCAAATGAGCTAATCAGTGAAGAATCTTTTAATATCTCAGAAAAAGAAGCAGCAGACATTGAGTTAGTAAATAGGACAATTATTATTACAAATATAGGAAATGTTCCTTATAATGAGACAGTTGTTATTAAGATAGGAAATACAACACTTGATTTTGATACTTATATTGAAGTTGATGGAATGCAAAAATATAGCCTAAGTGCTCCAGAGGGTGAATATGAAGTGGAAATAAGAGCTGGAGATGACAAAACAACAAAAAATGTTATGCTTACAGGAAGTGCAATTAGTGTTGAAAAGATAGGTGGGGGCCTATTTGGGGTTATAAGATTTCCTTTTGTCTGGATATTTATTATAGGAATTTTAGGATTTATGCTGTTTATGATATTTAAAAAAGGATATAGAAAAGCCTTCATAGGATATATAACTAAAAGAAGAAAAGCAAAAAAAGCAGAAGAAGTTCTTCCATTAAAGACGAGCACTAGTTCTCTTATTGCTCCAAAGAATCCTGCAATGTTATCTCTTTCTATAAGAGGAGAGAAACAAGAAGTAAGTCTTATTTGTTTAAAAATCAAAAATGACAGAGAATTAGAGAAAAATGATCTTGTAAAAGAAGTGTTGCAAAAAATAACAAATCTAGCTGAAGAGCACAAAGCAGTAACATACCAGAATCAGAATAATATAATTTTTATGTGGGTTCCTATAAAAACAAAGACATTTAAGAATCAGAAAAAAGCTGTAGAAATTGCTCAAGAAGCAAAAGAGATTCTTAATGGTTATAACAAGTTAGCAAAAAAAAGAATAGATTATGGTATTGCTTTAAATCATGGGACAATAATTGCAAAACCAGAAAGAGATGGACTGAAATTCATGAGCATGGGTTCTCTTGTAACAGAAGCAAGAAAATTAGCTCTTCTTTCTGAAGGAGAAGTCTACTTAAGTGAAAAAATGCATGAAAAAACAATATCAGATGTAAAGGCACAAAAACATGAGAAAAAAGGGCATACTGTTTATACAATCAAAGAAATGAGAAAAAAGAGTGTAGAGACCAAGAAGTTTATACATAATTTCATAGAAAAATTAGAAAAAGAAAATAAAGAAAGAGAAGGAAAGTTTAAAGAAAAGAAATCAGGAAAATAAATCAGAGGAATAATTCTAAATAACT
>CAZRQO010000029.1:0-2920 GCA_964602425.1 Candidatus Woesearchaeota archaeon
GAGTCTCAGAGATTTCATTGATAATTAATTGCCTAGCAACTTCTATTCCAAGAACTGCTGCTACCTCATGTAAATCATTAGAGATTATTTTATCCTTATCAACCTCTTTTAACTCTAAAATGTCTTTTAGATTTGTTCCAAGAGTCATGATTATATAATCTCTACTCTTTTTAACAACTAAAATCTGTTCTACTCCAGAAATTCCAGAAATTATTATATCTTTAAGTTTCTCTTTAAGTTTATAGATCTCCCTAAAATTAAATTCAGTAGCATTAATGCTAATCCCATTTGTAATCTCTTTTGCTTTATAATCTGCATCTTTAAGTCTCTCAACAACCTTGGCAATAGACGTGTGCGTCTGTTTAAGCCCTTTAGAATCTACAACAATTTCAATTTTTTTATCACTAAAATTTAAACTAATTTCAGAAGCAATCTCTTTTAAAGTTACTTCTTTAATCTTTTCAGCAAAAACTTTAGCATCTTTTTCATTGTTATACTTTTGATTCAAGTAGATTTCCATTTTAGGTGAAGACGGTTTCTTTCTTGCATCAAAAATTTCTATAAGTCTTGGAAGACCCATAGTCACCTGCATTTCTGAAACACCTGCCATATGGAAAGTATTCAAAACCATCTGAGTTGAACTCTCTCCAAAAGATTGAGCAGCAATGATTCCTATTGCTTCTCCTGATTCTAGATCTCCCTTAAGGTGAAGCTTTGAAACATCTTTTCCATCATCCCCATATTTGAATTGAATAATATTATTATTACTATCTCTAATTGTACCATCATACTCTTTTCTTATATCTTGAAGAGCATTAGCCAATCTTCTATATAGGTATCCTGACTTAGGTGTTCTCAATGCTGTATCCATAAGAGAATCTCTACCTGTAATAGCCTGGAAAAAGAATTCATCTGGACGTAATCCTTTAATAAAAGAACTTCTAATAAATCCCCTTGATTTAGGAGATAAATCCCCTTTTTCAAAAAATGATAATGTCCTTTGAGTATAACCAATATCAATTCTTCCTCCCATAAATGCCTGCTGACCTACAGCTGAAGCCATTTGAGTAATATTAAGAATATTTCCTCCTCCTCCAGAATTAATCATATTGCTGACTGGATTTTCTTTAGGAAATTCTTTTTTAACTATTGCACCAATCTTTGTTCTTACCTCATTTAATGCTTGAAGAATCTTAATCTCTCTTGACTCTTCTAAAGTCTTCCCAGGAATGATTTCTAAAGTTCCATTATTATAAGAATCAATTAATTCCTGGGTTCTATTTTCAGCTTTTTCAATAATCTCGTCCCCTATTTTAATAACTTCTTCTCTTAAATCTAAATCTTCAACAGAAATTGTAATTCCCCTATCAGTTAAATACTGGATTCCAAGCTGGAAAACTCTTCTTATTGTATCAAAGACCTCTGTTCTTCCATATTCCTTATCAATTAATTTTACTAATTCTCCATCTTCATCGCCAAAACCAGTCTTATCAATGACTCCTTTTTCCACTTTTCCATCTTTAATCTTCATAGACTCGTTTGAAAAACTAATCTTTGGAAGTAATTTAGAGAAGATTTCTTTTCCAGAAATTGTTTTTTTATTCATAAACTTATCAACCCCACATTTGTAAAGAAGCTGATCAGCATAATCTTTAGAAAATTCTTCTGAACTTAATAAATAATTTCCAGTTATAGCATCTCCAATACACCCAATAAGATTAGTATTGTTCTTAGGAGAAATTAAATTCCTTTTAACATCCAATAGTATCTTCGCCTCTGCTCTTGCTTCTTCATTCTGAGGAGAGTGAATATTCATTTCATCACCGTCGAAATCAGCATTGTATGGGCTAGCAGCAGCAGGATGGACCCTGAATGTTCTCCCTTTAAGAACCTTTACAAAATGAGCCATTAGACTTCCTCTATGAAGACTAGGGTGTCTATTAAATAAAACAATATCTCCGTCTTGTAAGTGTCTCTCAACTTTATATCCAGGTTCAAGTTCACTTATTATTTCTTCTTTAAGTTCCTCACTAATCTTTTTTCTTTTTCCATCTGGTCTTATAATATAGTTTGCTCCAGGATACTCCTCGCCTTTTTGAACCAATTCTTTTAATTTGTTTATATTCAGGTCATTAATTGTTTCACATACAGTCACAACTTTTGCAATTTCATATGGAACTCCCACCTCATTTATAGCAATTGAAGGATCAGGAGAGATAACTGTTCTGCCAGAGTAATTAACTCTCTTACCTGCTAGGTTCTTTCTAATTCTTCCTTCTTTACCTTTGATTCTTTCTGTAATTGTCTTTAGTGGTTGCCCTGATCTATGTCTTGCAGGAGGAACTCTCGCAATATTATTATTAAAGAAAGTTGTAACATGATATTGTAATAAATCCCATAAATCTTCTATAATGACTTCAGGAGCACCTGCATTTAGATTCTCCCATAATCTCTGATTAGCTCTTATAATATCAGATAATTTATGAGTAAGATCATCTTCTGACCTCTCCCCTGTTTCTAGAATAATACTAGGACGTACAGTTACAGGAGGGACCAAAAGAGAAGTCAAAACAGCCCACTCTGGTCTGCATGTACGGAAATCTACTCCAATTTTTTTTAATTCTTCATCAGGAATATTCACAAGCATTTCTCTTATCTGTGTTGGAAATAATCTCTTTTTTCCAATATGGAATGTAGTTGGTTTATCTAATTTTACTTTTTCATGAATAACCCCACAATGAGGACACTTTTTCTTATCCTTGGCTTTTTTAGCTCTTTCACTTGGACTATATTTCTCTAATTTTTTATCTTCTAATAATAATTTTCCGCACTCATGACAAAAACTCCTAAGCCCTATTTCAATTAAAGGAACATAATTAAGATGAATTACAGCTCTAGCAAGGTCAATGCTTCCTGGATG
>CAZRQO010000029.1:3020-7278 GCA_964602425.1 Candidatus Woesearchaeota archaeon
ATATGTAATCCCTGCAACTCCTCCATTAATAATTTAAATGCATATGATACTTCAACATGTTCTACTGACTCGCTTCCACACATAGGACAACTAGTTTTATCTCTAATTGTATCATCAATTCCAACTGTTCCACACTTTGAACATATAGGCAAAATAATTTTATCAGAATCATATCTTTCTTTTAACAATAAAGAAGCTCCATGTGCAACTAGGGCTTGCTGCTCCATTTCCCCTAATCTCAAAGCACCGCCACGAGCTCTACCCTCAATAGGCTGCCTTGTTAATAATGCAACTTTTCCAGAAGCTCTTCCGTGTATTTTATTAGCAACCATGTATTTTAATTTAAGGTAGTATAAATTTCCAATAAAAATCTTAGAGACCAGCCTCTTCCCAGTAACTCCATTATACATTGTCTCTTTTCCATCATATCTAAACCCTAATTTTTCTAAATCATCTTCTAAATCTCTCTTACTTTCTCCAGAAAAAGCAGTACCATCCATGACCTCTCCTTTAATACATCCTACTTTTCCAGCTAGTAATTCCAATAAATAACCTACTGTCATACGACTAGGAAGCCCGTGTGGATTAAATATAACATCTGGCTTAATTCCTCTAGAGGTAAATGGAACATCTTCTTCAGGAATAATCGCCCCAATTACACCTTTTTGACCATGTGAAGTAGCAAATTTATCCCCTATTTCTGGAATTCTGTGGTTTCTTGTTTTAACCTGGACTATTTTATTTCCTTCTTCATCCTGAGTAATAAATACACTATCAACTGTTCCATTCTCTTCCTGCCTCATTGTTACACTAGATTCTTTCTTTGTCCTAACTGAAATCTCTCTAGCTTCTGATAAGAATTTAGGAGGAGACATCTTACCAATCAAAACTTCCCCTTCATTAACATCTGCCTCAGGATAAATAATACCATCATTCTCTAAGAATCTATAACTGCTCTCTAATTTGTAACCAGAACTATCTTTTTCAGGAATAGCAATCTCATCTTTTAATCCTCCTGCATAATTCATTTCTACAGCCGAATAAGGCCTAAAGTAAAAGCTTCTTCCAACTCCCCTCTGAATACTTCCCTTATTTAAAACTAAAGCATCTTCCATATTATATCCTTCATGAGTCATAATAGCAACAATAAGATTCTGTCCAGCAGGATAAGTGTTTAGTGTATCATAAACAAAACTTCTAACAATTGGTTTTTGGGGATACTCTAAAATACTAACATCTGTATCTAATCTACATAAATAATTAGCAGCATATAACCCTAGTGCTTGTTTCTGTGTCTTACTACCTCTATTTAATCTTGAACTCTGGTCATGATTTGCATACGGAACTAGACTAGTAATAACACCAAATACATCAGTAGTATCTATTTCTAAATGAGTATGTTTTGGAGTTAATTCTTCTTCATATAATCCAATTAAAGCATTCTCTTCTTCAGCAGCATCAAGATACTCTATTATACCTTCTTTAATAAGGTCATCCCAGGTTAATTGTCCTTGCTCAATCTGAACCAAATGCTCATTTTTTAATTTAGAAGCACCATTTTCTAAAACTATTAAAGGTCTAAGTGCTCTTCCAGGTTCTGTAGAGATAGTAATATTCTGAAGTTCTTTATCCTCTCTAATATTTAATTGAATTGGTAATTGATTTGATCTTCTTTTCTCTCTTATGTTTTTAACAAATTCTTCTGGATTTTTTACAACCCCAATAAACAACCCATTAAAAAATACATCAACTCCTTCGCTGCTCTCTTTATCCAATCCATCAGATTCTAATTCTTTTAAGAATTTATTTAAATCTAAATTCACCCTTGTTGATACTTTACATAAAATTGAGAGATTTTTTCTTAACCCAATTTCAGTTCCTTCAGGAGTCTCAATTGGACAGAACCTTCCGTAATGAGTTGGATGAAGTGTCCTAGCTAAAAAGTTTTCTTGGTCACTAGGCAACATACTAGAAATCCTCTGAAGTTGAGAAATAGTAGCTAGATAATTTGTCTTATCCATGTTCTGTGTAACTCCTTTTCTCTCTCCAGTCCAGCTTCCTGTAGCAATTGCAGATTCAACTCTATGTGAAAATAAAGTAGATTTAGCGATTGTCTTAATAGAATAGAATTTCTTTCTCTTTGAAGATTTTTGCAAAGAGTACTGAATATCTCTAAATAAAATTCCTAGATTAATCCTAAATAAACTTGATAATAAATCTCCAGAAAGCCTAACTCTCTTATTTGCATAATGGTCTTTATCTGTTTTTAACTTTGGATTTTCTTTAGCAATTAAGAATTGTTTTATTAATTTACAAAGTGTTATGGCCTTCTTCATCCTATCCTCTTTCTTGCCTCCAATATGGGGGAATAAATAAGAATCAATCCTCTGTTTAACTCTGTCAAGAATCTCTTTTTTAGTTCCTTGAAGATTAGTTGCCTCTGCAATATGCATCATAGCGTCTTCAGAGTTAGCAATACCAACAAAATCATAAAGATTAACAATAACACTATCTGTCTCCTTTCCAATATACTTTGCAATATCAGCTTCTTTGATTAATCCTAAAGCTTTTAAAATAACAATTGCTGGAATTTCTTTAAATCTTGAAAAAGAAATTTCAAAAATCCCCTCTTTATTTTCTGAAATTATTGTGGGAATTCTATAAGTTCCTCTTAAAGAAAAAACTCTTAACATTAATCTCCCTTTTTTATCTTTCTCAATAAAAGGTTGATTTTCAGCTAAATCTTCAGCCATAACCATAACTCTCTCATTACCATTAATAATAAAATAACCTCCAGAATCAAGAGGGTCAATATAATTTTGGATTAACTCTTCTTTTGACATTCCTTTTGTATTGCATATATTGCTCTTAACCATCACAGGTATTTTCCCTATCTCAACAATTTCTGAATCTACTTGATCATCTTTCTTAACTGTTAATTCCATTTTTATTGGAGCAGAGTAAGTCAGATTTCTTAATCTTGCTTCAGTGGGGGTTATCATTGAAGAACTTCCATCAGCCTCTATAACACGCGGTCTTCCAACCTCTACTTTTCCAAGAGTGATTTCAAAATCATCAGACACCACGTTTTCAGAAATATCATTAACAATCTCTTGAAGTCTCTGTTCAATAAAATTATTATAAGAAGTAATATTAGACTCTACTAAAGAGTGTTTTTTCAGATAGTTTTTTACAATTAAATGCTGATTATCTTTAACCATTTTTAATCTCCAATTTAAAATGATTTATACAAAATTTTCTAAATTTTAGTTTAACCATTATACAACAACCCTATAGTAAATATTTATCTTATCTGCTTCTTTCCTTTTTATCTCAATAACTTCCCCTATATTGCAGCCCTCTGGTAGTGCAATGTCACTTAAAAGAATTTTAGGTAATTGAGCCTTAGAAATATTCAGTTTTTTTAGCAATTCTTCAGCTTGCTTTTCATTTAATTTAGAGTGTTTTGGCTGTAGAATATGCATGATTAAAATAGACTTTAACGACTGTTTAATAATAAAAGAAACAAAAATTTGGTTTAAAAATCTTTCTATTTTTGTCTCATTTGATATTTATATAGCGAATGAATAAGAATCTTTGATTCTTGTCTTTTTTAAGACAACCCCCTTTATATGTGAAAAATGGCCTCGACGGGTCTCGAACCCGCGACACCTAGATTAAAAGTCTAGTGCTCTACCAACTGAGCTACGAGGCCATGACTTTGGAGCCAGAATGGTTTAGCCAGATCTTAATCTGAGCCTACCAACTGAGCTACGAGGCCATGAAAATCATTAGTAGAATTAGTTTAAAAAAGCTTTTATTATAACAAACTATTTAGCTTTTCTTCAAACTCTTCTTCAACCATTGAACCAATAAATTGCTGAATAACCTTCCCATCCTTAAATAATGTAAAATTAGGGATTGAACTTACATTATGTTTTTGTGCAAGTTCCTGTCCTCCTTCCCCAACATTAACTTTACCAAACTTAATTTTTCCTTTAAATTTATCACTTAAATCATCAATTATAGGAGACATCATTACACAGGGCATACACCACTCAGCAAAAAAATCAACTAATACCATCCCATCTTTTACAAATTCATCAAATTGCCTAATTGTTATAGGGTACTTCGAAATCTCAAAAGAAGGTACTTCAACCTCTTTCCCTGATTCTTTATAAATTACTTTTTTAGGAATTTTTATAAATTCTATTTCTGGGTCAATTACCTCTATTTTTTCATCGCTATCTATACTGCC
>CAZRQO010000030.1:0-6304 GCA_964602425.1 Candidatus Woesearchaeota archaeon
TCCTGATGCAATTGACGCTGTAGACCAGTATGGAAAAATTGATATTTATGAATTAGGAGTAGATTGGAATAATTGTATTTTAGGAAATACAAAGGGGAATGGAATTAGATTTACATTAAATGAAAGAGGATTAGAACAAACTACTCTAAGAGGATTAGTAGGGATTCAAAAAGAAAAATTACTAACAGGATTTTTTCCCTATGCAAATATTACCTTATATGATAAAAATAGATTAGTTGGTAGATCAGGCCTTACTAGAGGAGAAATTATAAATTCTGTTGGAGAGGCAGTTAATATCGCTTCAAAATTAGAAATAATTAATGATGAAATTTTACCTTCTGGGGAAATAACCTTGCCAGTAATCAATGGAAATGGGGGACATGGGGGAGAAAGAAGAGAAAATGAAGATTATAGAACAATGGTTGCTGAACTTTTATTTAGAGGAAGAGGGATTATTGCATCAAGAAAAAATGAACAATTTGGAGATTATATGGTAGTAGAAACAAACCAGGATTTTTTCATTGCATATAATAAAAATTATGGAGAAGCTCCTTACATTGTAAAAGATTTAGGGGTTTTAAAATTAGATAAACAATCAATAAGACAAGGAGATTTCTTTGTGAAGAGATTAAGAAGAGACCCAAGAGGGAATTGGCAATCAAGATTAAGGGAGTATTGTTAAAATGATAGAAGATAAATATCACAAATATAGGGTGAAAGCAGAAAAACAATTTCAAGAATTGTATAAAGATAAAGAAATGGGTAAAGGAGAAAGAGAACGTAAGATTACTATCTTAGAAGGATTTCTTTTGACAAGTGATTTACAGGAACAAGGCCATTCTAGTGAAGAAGTAAGTAACAAGCTAGTGGAACTTTTTCGTAAAAGAGATATGGCTCCTGGAGGGAAGTACAATGACAATTAAAAAAGTAGGATTGGTTGGATTGATAATTGCTACGCTTTGTGGTTGTGGAGAGGTAGAAACTCCTAAGAAATTTAGAGCAGATGGTACTTTTGGGTTAATGGAAGTCACAAATTATCATAATGGAGTAAAAAGAGAGGATAATGATAGGGATTTTGATGGCGATGGTATAAATGATTTTTATATAGAAACAAATGATGGGACTATATTTGCAACACATTCTACAGACTATCCTCCTAAAACAAGGAAAGATTTATTCAATCCTATATTTCATAAATATGAAGGGGAAGGAAAATGACAGAAGAAAAATCATTAATAAAGATTACTCTTAGATATGATGATAGAATTAATCCCAGGTCTCCACATGGTAGTGTATGGAGAAATAAAAAAATAAGAGTTCCTGTAGACACAAGAGCAGAGCAAATTCTTGGGTTTATTAAAGCAGAGAGTCTAAGACAACTAGATCCTTGGTTATATGAACCATTGCATGAATATGAACCCTCTTTAACAGAAGGGGAACTTGAAGATCATGGAATATATTGGGTTAATTCAGAAGATTATTTAAAAACCCATGATATTTTGGAAAATGACAAATTTTGTAGTAAATTAGCAAAAGCATTAAAATAAAACATTAAACAATTTCTAATCAGTAACCTTTATAAATAAACCGAGCATTTTTTCACTATAAAATATGACAGATAATGATAACACCAAAGAGATTCCTGGCATGAATCTAGAGAAAAAATACTCAACAGAGAAGCCAGTAATAGAGAGCAATGAGAAATTACAAAAAGAATTTGAGAAAACAAAAAAAGAATTAGACAAATTAAAAACATGGATTATTAAGAAATACCCTTTTACTAAGGCTATTGGAATTCTACCTCCACAATCAATTCCTCTTTTTATAGATGAAGAAGAAGTTCCAAAAGAGACAGAAAAATATCTTCACTTATATATGATTGTTCCTGAAGAAAAATATACAAGTAAATTAAAAGTTAAGAAAGGAGAACATGCAAAGAATTTAGTAGAAGAAATGAAAAAAGATATTCTTAAGGAAATTGATAAAATCAAAGGGCAAAAAATATGGTTACAGATTAAGAGTCCTGTTGATATATGGGAGAATTGTTTAGACAGCAAATTTGATTTAGTAAATGCAACTGCTATGTCATTTCCAGTATTTGATACTGGGTTCTTAGGAGCTTTAAGACTAAGTGCTGTGCATAAGTCATTAGTTGTTAGAAAATTTGAAAAGTATGTTGTTAGTTATGTTATTGGTGGAAGTTTTATAAGAGGGGAAGCAACCCCAACATCTGATTTAGATGTTTTTGTTATAATTAATGATACAGATGTTAAAAGAATGCCAAGACTTGAGCTTAAAGAGAGATTAAGAACTTGGATATATAAGTATGTTTCAGAGGCTATGGCTATTGCAGGAGTTAATAATCCTATACAAATTCAGACTTATCTTTTAACTGATTTTTGGGAAAGTGTAAAAGATGCTCATCCTGTTATTTTTACATTTATTAGAGATGGTATTCCAATCTATGACCAGGGGACATTTATGCCTTGGAAGACACTATTAAGAATGGGTAGACTTAAACCAAGTCCAGAAGCTATTGATTTGTTTATGAAAAGTGCAGACAAGACATCAAACATGGTTGAAAGAAAATTAATTGATTGTATGATTGATATTTATTATGGAGTATTAAATCCTTCTCAGGCTTTAATTATGTTGCATGGACATGCTCCTCCAACACATAAAGAGACTCCAAAAGTAATGAAGAAATTATTTTATGATAAAGAAAAAATGCTTGAAAAGAAGTATGTTGATATTTTAGAAAAAGTAGTTGGATTATTTAGAGATTGGGAGCATGAGAAAATAAAGAAAATATCAGGAACAGAAATTGATAAATTACTAAAAGATTCAGAAGCTTATGTTAAAAGGTTAAAAGAATTAAGAAAGCAGATTAATAAGAGTTATCAATTAAGAACAATTGAAAAAATATATGAAGATGCTTTTGGGTTATTAAAAGGAATTCTTGGGAATATGTCAGTTGAAAAAACAATTGAGAAATTTGAAAAAGAGTATGTTAAAAAAGGTAAATTCACTAAACAGCACTTAAGAATTTTAAATAAAATTGTTGAAGCTAAAAAAGACTTTAAAAAAGGAAAAATAGATGATAAAAAACTAGATGATGCTAGAAAAGACTCTACTATTTTAATTAGTGCTCTGATTGAGTATACTCAGAGATGTGATTTAGCAATGTTAGATAAAGGAAGAATGATTTTGAAATATAAAGAAGGAATTGCTGAATTATTAAGTGCAAATAATAAGACATTTTTAATAAGAGGACAAGAAGTAAAGAAATTAACAAATAAAATAGAAAAATCAGACATGGCTGAATTATCTGATGCTGTTGAGAAGCAAAAATCTCAAGAGAATGTTGTGATTAATCCTAAAATATTTGAATTATTGAAAAAAGAGCTTGGAAGTTTTGAGATTGTTCTTTAAAAAATGAGATACCTTTTTGTTCTTGGAAGAAACCTTGAATTATCAATTGCAGAGGTTTTAAATTTTCTAAAAAGATTTGATAATCCGAGTAAAGGATATTTAAAAAAAAAGAATGCTATTTTAGTTGAAGTTAGTAAAAAGATTGAGAATAATGCAATAGAAAAACTTGGGGGAGTTGTTGCAATTGGAGAAGTTATTGAGGACCCAGACAAAGCGGTTTTGTATTCTGGAATTAAAAATAAATTAAATTATGTTATATGGAATTTTTCTGAGAATGTTGATAAATTTGCTAATTATCTTAAAAATAGATTTAAAGAAGAGAGATTAAAGGCTATTAAAAAAACTCTCACTGGAAGCATTGATTCTCAAGAAGGGAAAAAATTCAGAACAATCCACTCTAAACTGATTGATGAGCAATATTTTGTATTTGATGATCTTTTTGGAAAAATAATCCAGAATTGTGATTATGAAGAAATAGAAAAAAGAGATATGGAAAAGCCAGTTAGAAGAGAGGCTCTTTCTATTTCTCCAAGACTATCAAAAATAATGATTAATCTATCACAAATCAAAAAAGGCAAATTAATTGATCCTTTTTGTGGAATTGGAGTTATTTTATATGAAACCTTGCTTCAGGGAATTGGAGTTATTGGAATTGATATTGATGAAACTGCAATAAAAGGAGTAAAAAGAAATTTAGAATGGGGGGAATTCAAAGAGGAAAATTATAAATTAATTAGGGCTGATTCAAAAAGAGTCAGAATCAAAGGAGGAGAGAGTATTGTCACAGAACCAGATTTAGGAAAGATATTAAAAAAAACACCCCAAGATGAAGAAGTGAATTCAATCTTAAGAAATTTTGAAAAATTAATGATTGGTGTTTTAAATAATCTAAAAAAAGAAGTTTCTGGAAGAATTGTATTTACTTCTCCTTATATTAAAAGAAAATCCTGTAATATTAATGAGATTGCCTCTAAGACTGGTTTAAGATTAGTAGAAGGCCCTTTTCCAGAGTTCAGGGAAAATCAAGTGGTTGGAAGAGAAATTTTTGTTCTCTCTAGATAATTATTTAAATTACTAGAAATATCTAGTTCTATGAAAGAGTCATTTACTAAGGCGAATATGTTTGCCTATAATTTTCATAAAAAGCGGAGATTTATTTTTTATTCTATTTTAATAGGTGTTTTAATATTGGCTATTGTAATCTATTATATCCTCTATCTTAAACAATCTAATTTTTTTGTTATAAAGGGGATTAATTCTTTCATAACTCATGTTGCTAGTAATATAAAAAGTTTTAATGCTCTTGGATCATTTTATACTACTGCAATTGGGGGTTTGTTTTTTCTCCCAACCCCTATAGAATTATTATTTATTACAGCACTAAAGATAGGAAAAATAATGCCTGTAATTTTAATTGCTTTATATCTGGCAGGACTTATAATCTCATTTACTTTTAATTATTTTATTGGAATGAAACTTTCAAATATTTCAAAAAAGATTATTGGAGCTAAAAAATTCTATAAAATTAAAGGATTAATAAATAAATATGGTATGGGGACTATTTTTATTTTTAATGTTCTGCCACTTCCTGCTCAACCCCTAGCAACTATTTTAGGGGTATTTAGATATAATAAATCTAAATTTTACTTAATGTTTATTTTAGGGCAAATAATTAAATATACTGTCATAACTTTAGGATATCTTTATATATTCTAGAATGTACCTTTTTAAAAGGTACCCAAAAGAGGAAAAATGTTTAAAAAGAAAACAAAAATAATCTCTAATAGATTCAAAAAAATAGAATCTTTAAAGAAATTCAGTTCTTATATAGGTAAGAAAGTCTTTTCTAAAAGCGGGGAGTATGTTGGAAAAGTTTATGATTTGTTGTTTAAAGATGACACTTTTTCAGGGATTATGGTTGATAAAAGAGATGTTTTTATTGGGAAGGAATTTTTTAGAGGGGAATCAGAAAAAAGTATTATGTTAAAAATAGAACCAGTAACAAATCTAATTGGAAAACAAGTGTTTGATACTGCTGGAAAAAGAGTAGGTAGTATTTCTGATGTAAAAAGAAAGAGTAATTCAAATAATTATATGGATTTAATGGTCAAAAAAGCTATTTATAGAAAAGCTTTTGCTATTCCTCAGAAAGATATTGCTATAGCTAAAAAGAATATTATTTTGAAAAAAGAATATGAGAAATAAAAAAAGAAAGAAAAAATTAAAGATAATAACAAGTGATGATATTCTTGGAAAAGAGGCAGTAGACCCAGAAGGATCTATTCTTGGAGTAGTTACCAAGGTTCATATTGATAAAAAAAATATGAAAGTCACTGGAATAACTATTGATATGGGTTTGTTAAAACCAGACCTTTTTGTTGGTTCTAAATATATAAGGTATTTTGGAATTGATGCTGTTCTTTTAAATAAAATACCTCATGATAAATTTAAGGGATTAAAAGTCCTTACAGAGGGAGGAGAACTTATTGGAAAAGTCAAGAATATTGTTGCAGATAGGGAGAGAATAAGAGAGTTTGTGGTTGCAAGCAAAAAACTTTGGGATGGACATTATAATGTAGGATATAAGGACATTAAAGAGATAGGGGATCAGATTATTCTTAAAGGGGAAGGGAATCTAAAGAGAAAAAGGAAATAAGTAATCTTTTTAAACTAATTTTATTGATAGTTATTATGGAAGCTAGAGTTATTCAGTTTAGAAGAGGCAGGAAAACTGTCCATGAAAGACACTTTTTAATTGAGATTGAGGGTGTTAAAGATAGAAAGTCTGCTGAAAAATATAAAGGAAAATTAGTTGAGTGGAAATCTCCTGCTGGAAAAATAATCAAAGGAAAAATAGCAAGTGCTCACGGAA
>CAZRQO010000031.1:0-6173 GCA_964602425.1 Candidatus Woesearchaeota archaeon
GGCGATATTTTTGATATTATTAATATTAGTAGGAAGTTTCTTTTTTGCAAATTATACTAAAATTACAAATAAAAGTATTACTGGTTATAGTGTTTCTGAAGCAGGAGTTATGGTTGAAAAAAGTATTGTAGAGAGGGTAGAAAATAGTGAAGAAGTAAGGGTTAGTATAAAAATAAAAGAAGGGGAAGATAAAGAAAAAATTGAAGAGATAGAAGAGGCTTTAGGGGATAAAATAAAACATACTTTTGAAGACCGGGTTTCTGCAGTCATTAGTCAAGAAGAATTAGAGATTCTAGAACAAGACCCAGAAATAAGGGTTATTGAACCAGTAAGAATGAGAACAATCTCTCTTCAAGATTCTGTTCCTCTAATTAATTCTAGCACTGAATTATGGAATCTTCAAGTTGATGGAATAAATTTAACTGGTGAAGGAGAGACTATCTGTATTATTGATACAGGAGTAAATTATAGTCATGTAGATTTAGGAGGATGTTATGGAGATAATGATGAAGATTCAAGTTGCAAGGTTTTAGGAGGATATGATTATTGTGCAGATGACACCACTTGTACTACTAGTGATGAGGACCCAATGGATGCTCATTGGCATGGAACACATGTTTCTGGAATTGCGAGTGCAAATGGAAATATTAAGGGGGTAGCACCTGATGCAAAATTAATTGTAATAAAAGCTGCTAATTCTACTGGTACTTTTTGGGATGATGACTTAGAAAAAGCAATTGATTGGTGTGTAAATAATGCATCTAAATTTAATATCTCTGTGATAAGTATGAGTCTTGGTGGGGGGTTATATAGTAGTTATTGTAATGATGACCCATTAAATGAGAGTATTACTAATGCTGTTGCAAATAATATCTCAGTTATAGTAGCTTCAGGTAATGATGGAAGCACTTCTCAGATTTCTGGTCCTGCTTGTCATGAGAGTGTAATTCCTGTGGGAGGAACAGATAAGAGTGATGCAATGTATTCTAATGGGAATAGGAATTCATTGGTATTATTATTGGCTCCAGGAGTTACAATAAACTCTACTTATATTAATGGAGGTTATGCTGGTTCATCAGGAACATCTATGTCAACCCCACATGTTGCAGGTGCTTTTGCTATAGTAAACCAGTATAGAGGATTAGAAGGACTTTCTGAAATGACTCCTTCTGAGATTGAAGATGCTTTAAATGACAGTGGAAAAGTAATTAATGATGCAGGTTCTGGATTAGATTTTTCTAGAATTCAGATATATCAAACAATTATTAATATGGATGAGTCTGGGCCAGATATTACTTTAAACTCTCCTTCAAATAATTCTATTAGTTCAAGCGAGAACCAAACATTTACCTGCAGTGCTACAGACATTCAACTAAGTAATCTAACATTTTACTTATGGAATTCTTCAAATGATTTAATTAATGAGACTTCTTTTAATTCAACAGGAAACAATACTTTACAAATAAATGTTAATCAGACACTTGGTAATGGAACCTATATGTGGAATTGTTTTGGATATGATGATAATAGTAATTCCGCATGGGCATCTAGTAATTACACACTTAAAATAGGAGGGATGTTAGTAACCCTTAATTCTCCTGATGATGATTCATATACTACCATAAATAGTACTACTTTTAATTGCACAGTTCAGGATACTGTAGCAAATCTTACAAATGTGACTCTATCTATATGGAACTCCTCAAATAGTCTTGTTTATAATACAACAGAGAATATATCAGGAGTAAATAATATAACAACTTTTGAGTATAATCTAAGTTCTGAAGATAGTTATGATTGGAATTGTATGGCTTATGATGAAGATTTTAATTCAATTTCTGGAAGTTCTAATTATACTATAACATTTGATAAAACTAATCCAGTAGTTACTCTTGAAAGTCCTGATGATGAAGCAACAGAGACAGAAGGGAGTATTGATTTTGAGTATAATGTAACTGATACAAGTAGTATTGCTAATTGCAGTCTTATAATTGATGATGAGATAAGTGAGACAGATACAAGTGTAAGTAAAAGCACTACACAAGAGATGAGTGCTACACTAGAAGAAGAGGTATATGATTGGAAGATAAGATGCTTTGATTCAGCAGGAAATAGTGATGATTCTGGGGAGAGGGAACTTACAGTAGAAGCAGAGAGTAGTACAACTGGGGATGATGATGACGATGATGAAGAAACAACAACCACTGGAGGAGGAGAAAGTATTACAGCAACTACCTATTTGATTACAGATGCTGATTTTGGAAAGGGGGTTTCAAAGAATATGAAAGAAGGGGATAAAATGAAATTTAACAAAAATAATGAATCACATACATTAGAGGTAGAGGATATAACAACTTCGGTGATTAGGGTAAAAGTTTCTAGTGACCCTATTACTTTAATAATTGCAGTTGGAACAACAAAAAAAGCAGATATGGATACTGATAAAAGATATGATATTTCAGTCAAGTATGAATCATATCAAAATTCCACAGCAAAGATTACAATAAAATCAATTGATGAAGAGATTCCAACCAGACAAATATCAGGAAATGAGTCTAATGAAACCATTGGAACTGAGGCTACTGGAACAGGAAACATTATTAAAAATATAGAAGGATTTTTTAAAAAGATAGGCACAACAACATGGGTAATTCTTGGAATAGTTGCAGGGGCAATGATATTAGCAGGAGTAGGGTACTTCCTTTATAAGAAAAATAATAATATCTTGGGTCCTGTATTTAAGAAGAAATATGAAAAGCTTCTTAAAAAGTAATTTCTTTACTAAAATAAGAAAATGCCTAAGGAAATATATTTAGATAATGCAGCCACAACAAAAGTAGATGAAAGAGTAATAGACGCCATGATACCATATTATAGAGATAAATATGGGAATGCTTCTTCAACTCATTTAAAGGGGGAAGAGGCTAGAAGAGCTATTGAAGAGTCAAGAGAAGTAATTGCTAAACAGATTGGAGCTAGATATAAAGAGATTGTTTTTACTGGAAGCGGAACAGAATCTAATAATTTTGCTATAAAGGGTTTGTTTTTTGTGAATTATCCTGAGAAAAATCACATTATCACGACAAAGATAGAGCATGATTGTGTGTTAAATACTTGTAAATGGCTTGAGACACAAGGAGCTAAAGTAACTTATCTTGATGTTGATGAAAAAGGATTTGTTAATCCTAAGGATGTTGAAGAAGCTATTACAGATAAAACATTTTTAGTTACTGTAATTCATGGAAATAATGAAATAGGGGTTATTCAGAATATTAAAGAGATTGGAGGGATTTGTAAAAAAAGAGGGATTTTGTTTCATACAGATGCTTGTCAGAGCTTTACAAAAGTTCCAATAAATGTTAGTAAGGATAATATTGATTTAATGACTATAAATGCTCATAAGATTCATGGTCCAAAAGGAGTTGGAGCACTATATGTTAAATCTGGCATTAAAATAACTCCTTTATTTCATGGAGGAGGGCAGGAGTTTGGTTTAAGAAGTTCTACTGAAAATGTTGCAGGAATTGTTGGATTTGCAAAAGCTGCTAGAATTTATTCTTGGGGAGATGTGAAAAAAATGAATAAATTAAGAGATTATTTTATTGAAGAATTATTAAAAATTCCTAAAACAAAATTAAATGGCCCAGACAGAGAAGATAGACTTTGTAATAATATAAATCTCTCTTTTAATAATATTGAAGGGGAAGCAATTGGAAGTTTTCTAAATGCAAGTGGAATATTTACTTCTACTGGAAGTGCGTGTTCAAGTCATTCTTTAGAGCCAAGTCATGTTCTTTTAGCAATAGGATCAAATCCTTTAGAAGCCAATAGTTCAATAAGAATGAGTATTAGCAAATATACAACAAAGGAAGAGATAGATTATGCTCTTGAACAAATTAAAAAAACAGTTGAGAAGTTGAGGAGAATTAGTCCTTTGAAATGAAAGTTGAAATAAAAAGAGGAAAGGATGTTTCTGTGGGTTTTATTAGACTTTGGAATAAGACAATGAAAAAAGCATTCAACGAAGATAGACCTTTAAAATATAAAAATAGGAAAGGGTTTTCAAACCACATTTTCTTCAAAGTTATAGATAATAAAAAAATTATGTGTGTGGGAAGATTAATCCCAGCAAGGATAGAATTTCGTAAGAAAGGATACAATATTCTTGGAATTGCAGACATTGTTTCTTTAATTAAAAAGAAAGGGTATGGGAAAATACTCATGGTTAAAATGAAAGAGTTTGGAAAAAAGAAGAAAAAAACAATGATTGGTTTTTGTTTTAGAAAGAATAGTCCTTTTTATAAAAAAGCAGGATATGATATTACCAAAAATCAGGTTGTTAGATTTATGTATAAGAATGAAAAGAAAAAAATTTATGGGGGCAAAGATATTAACAAAATTAATGTTGATGTTGTTTATTTAAGAGGAGAAGATAAATTCATAGAAAAGTTTATTAAAAATAAAAAAGATTATGTTAAGATAAATATTCCTCACTGGTAAAAATGAAAATAACAAAAAAAACAATGATGAGCAGAATACTAGAAGAAAAACCAAAAGCTGCTAAGCTCTTGATTGAAGCTGGAATGCATTGTGTTGGATGTCCTATGGCAATGCAAGAGAGTCTAGAACAAGGTTGTCTGGCTCATGGAATGAATAAAAAAGATATTGATGAGTTAATTGAAGAGTTGAATAAATGAAAGTTGAAATAATCAAAAATAGGGATCTTACAAAATCTAAAAAAGATTTAATTAATAAAAATAGAGAAAAACATTTTGGGAAAGATGAAATTAAGGATTTTAAAAAAGATTATGAACCAGATACAATCTGGTTTTTTGTGAAAGATAAAAATCAAGTTGTTGCTTTAGGAGGATTACGACCCATTAAGATAAAATATCTTGGAAAGAAGTATAACATAAGAGGTATTTGTAGTATAATTGCAATTAAAAAGAAAAAAGGATATGGAAAGGCAGTTATACAGGCTATGATTGATTATCTTAAGAAAAAAAGAAAAACTGGATTAGGATTTTGTGGAAAGAAAAATATTCCTTTTTATGAAAAATCTGGTTTAAAATCTAAAAAAGACTTGATAAATAGGTTTGTTTATATCAATCCTAAAACAAAAGAAAAAGTATATGATCTGGATGGCTATGGGATATACCATGAAGGAAAAGATAATTTTATTAGTAAAGTTCTCGCTACTAAATCAATAGTCTATACAAACATCATTCACTGGTAAAATGAAAATATATCCTAAAAATAAAGATTTTTTCAAAGAATTAATCCCTTTTGCAAAAAATATTATCAGGATATGCAAAGATAGTGGGATTAAGCCTGTTATCTATGGAAGTTTTGCTCATTTCTATTATACAAAAGATGAAGGTATGAAAGTTAATGATATTGATATATTGTTTAGTAAAAGAGATCTTCAGAAATTAATGAGAATATTAGAAAATAAAAAAATAAAGTTCATAAGGTGTTCTCAGGATGATTATTCAATGATTATTAAAAAAGGTAAATTAAAAGTCGAGCTTGATGGAGTTGGAACAGGTTATAAAACTTTGAAAGAGACTTCTTTATCTAAAAATATTTTTAACAAGATTGATTTTTATGGCATTAAAGTTAGAATGATAACTTTAGAACAATTGGAAGAAATGTACCCTGTAGCTTATAGGGAAGCGAATAAAACAAAAAAGAAAGTTGGAAGGAGAATAAAACATTTTGAGAAATTCTTGGGGAGAAAAATAAAATGAATACATACTCTAAAGAATTAATGAAGCACTTTAAGAATCCTAAATTTGTCAAGGATATTAAAAATCCAGATGCAGTTGGAGAGGTGGGAAATATTCGATGCGGGGATATAATGCATCTTGAGATTAAAGTTGATCCTAAAAGTAAGAAAATAAAAGATATTGGATTCAGGACTTTTGGATGTCCTAGTGCTATTGCTAGTTCAGATGTTATTTGTGGATTAGCTAAAGGCAAAACACTTAAACAAGCGAAAGCATTAAAAAAAGAGGATGTTATTAAGAAATTAAAGGGAATGCCTGTTGCTAAAATACACTGCTCTGTATTAGGTATTGATGCTCTGAAATTAGCAATTAAAAATTATGAGATTAAAGAAAAATGAAAAAACAAGTGATAAAATATTTAGTTGATATTGGATTAGCCATATC
>CAZRQO010000032.1:0-5914 GCA_964602425.1 Candidatus Woesearchaeota archaeon
TATATAAATCTTTCTTAGAAATAAAAAATATCTGATTACTCAATCCTCAGTCTAAGTAAATTACGAAGTATATTTATTTCAGCACGAGGACTTTAGTCCTCAGTCTCAACTCTAGGAGCAAGAATAAAATTCAGCTCTATAAAATCTGTTCTAAATTCCATTCTTAAAGGATGGTCATTAGAAAATTTTAGTACTGTCTTGTCAATAATTTTAGCACTCTTAATAAATTTCTGTAAATATTCTAAACTGTATCTTGATTTACAATTCTCTGCATCTATTCTAGCTTCATCTCCTGAAAACTCTGCCATAGCAGAATTTAATCCTTTAGCTTCTATAATAAATTTACCTTCATTAATCTGAAACGTACAAGCATCTGAAACAACACTACAGTCTTCAATAGCATTAATAAGGTCAATAGAATTCATCTCCACCCTAGAAACATACTCTAAATCAGGCATTTTCTTTTCTTCTATGTCTATATCAATTAAACTTATTGTAAAATTTCTTTTAATTCTGTCTTGAATTTGAACATTTAGTAAATTGTCTTTTTTTTCTAAAATCAGAGAACTTCCAGCTCCTGCTCTTTTTAATACCCTCTTTAAATTATCTAAATTTAACCCTAAAATCTCTTGCCCAGCTTCAAACTGAGAAAAAGCACTTCTAGGAAGCTTAAACTCCACCATTGCTACATTTGCAGGATCCATAGCAACAAGACTCATTCCAAACTCATTTACCTTAAGCCTCACTTCTAAAACTAACTCAGAAATAATGTCTATTACCTTTGAAAGTACTTGTGGGGTATCTAATTTAATTAACATATTTATGAAAATATCTATTATCTTTTAAGCATTGTTATTATCAAGTATAGGCTATTTTTTTAAAGTTTCTATTCTACCTTATTAGATGACAGAAGAAAAGAGCTTTAAAGAAAACAGAATCAGAGGAATTACTCAATTATATTATTCTAAACCAGAAATACAAAAAATAATTTTTGAATTTTCTCAAAATAGAGAGATATCTCCTAGGTATTTTGAAGGTTTTGGAAAACGTCCTGATTCTTTCCAATATCCAGGAGATGTTTTTGAAATGGTAAAAAAAGGAGCAACCTCTTTTCATTGTTCAGAAGAATTATGGAGAGACCCTATGGAACTCTCTCTTGATTTAACACAAAAACAAATAAATGAATTAAGAATTGGTTGGGATTTAATTATGGATATTGATAGTAAATATATTGATTATAGCAAGATAATGACAGAATTAATAATTAATATGTTAAAATTCCATGGAGTTAAAAATATAGGAATAAAATTTTCCGGTAGTAAGGGATTCCATATTATTATTCCTTGGAAAGCTTTTCCAAAATATGTTAATGAAATTAAAACATCTGATATGTTTCCACAATACCCAAGAATAATTATACAGTATATTATAGAAAAAACAAAAAAACAACTTATAGAAAAGATTACTGATTTAACACGTCCAAATAAATATGTTAGAGACTATCGTGCACCAAAAGAGGTTATGCCGGATCTTGTTTTAGTATCCCCAAGACATTTATTTAGAATGCCTTATTCTCTCCACGAAAAAACCGCACTAGCTTCAGTAGTTTTAGATCCTGATGAAGTAAAAAACTTTGATTTAAAACATGCTGACCCTCTAAAAGTTAAAGTAAAGGATTTTATCCCTAATGTAAAAGAAGGAGAAGCTTCAGAATTACTCATGCAAGCACTTGATTGGCATAAAGAACATAATATACAAGAAAAAGAAAAAACCATTCAGGAATATAAACCTATTAAAATAAGCAACCTCTCTGATGATTTCTTTCCTCCTTGTATTCAAAACATTCTAAAAGGATTAAGAGATGGAAGACAGAGGTCTGTTTTTGTTCTTATGAATTTATTTAGATCTCTTGGAATGGATAAAGAAGAAGTAGAAAAAAGAATCTACGACTGGAATGAGAAAAATCAACCTCCTTTAAAAAAAGGAGTTATTAAATCTCAATTATTTGCAAATTATAAAAGAAAAAAACCATTAATGCCCCCTAATTGTAAAGAGTATTATCAAAATATTGGAATCTGTTCTCCAAATGAGACTTGCAAATTAATAAAAAATCCAGTAAATTATGTCATTAGAAAAAATTTTATTTTAAATAAGAAAAAGAGCAACAAATTTAAAAAGAAGAATTAACTTAGCAATAGTATGAAAAAGGGTGTGTTATTTGCAGTATTTATTCTTCTACTACTTAGTATTTCCTTTATTGTTGCACAAGATGAAAATATTACAACTGATACTTCTTTAACTAAAATAGATAATGCTTATGCTTGTCTTAAAGATAGGGTTGTAGGCAAATGTTCTTCTCTCTCACTTGAAGAGAAAATATTCTCTTTACTTGCAATAGGAGAGTGTGCAACTGAAGTTATGGCAGAATCTCAAAGTGTTGGGGAGTATTGGCCAAAATCCAGCCCTAGTTTAAAAACCACAGCCCAAGCAATTCTTGCTCTAGATAAAACAACAATAGATACAACCCCTGCAGAAAACTGGCTTCTCTCTAGAACTTCTTCTCCAGAGGATGTAGTATGGTATCTTCAAATTGAAAGTAAAGAAGAAACAATTTGTACAATAACCTATCGCGGAGAAGACCACAAAGTAACTCTTTATGAAGACAAGACCTTAAGTAGCGACGCAGGAATCTGCCTAGATCTTACTTCAGATGAGTTCTGGCTTAAAGTAGCTCCTGGATGTTCTGATGAAGAATTTGAAATCTCTTGTGATAAAGATTTCCAGACAAGTCTTGTATTCCAGAGAAAAACCTCTTCTATTTTACATGTCTCTAGTCAGACAAATCCTGCTTCTGCAAATGGAAAAACAACTGAAAAAATCCAGTCCTCTTGTTTTATGGGAATTGATGGAAAATGTAATTATGAAGGAAGTTTATGGGCAGCACTTATTTTGAATTATAAGGGATATGATATCAGTGATTATATGCCTTATTTATTGACCATGGTAGAAGAAAATTTAAAATATCTTCCAGAATCTTTTTTATATATTTTAACAAATCAAGATGATTATAAAAATGAACTTCGTTTAAGGCAAAAAGCAGGAAAATACTGGGAAGAGACAGGAGATAAATTTTATGATACTGCTATAGCACTTTATTCAATAAGCGACGATCCTATTGAAAAAACAAACACTAAAACCTGGCTTTTAGAAATTCCAAGAAATGATGGGTGTTTTCCAACAAATATAAGAAATAATGCTTTTCTTCTGGCTTCTATCTGGCCAAGATCTGTAGACCCAACTGTACATAGTTGTACAGATTCAGGATACTATTGTGGATCTGAAATTTCTTGTGAAGGAACTCTTTTACCTAGTTATACTTGTACAGGGGTGTATGTCTGTTGTGATACTCGTCCTGTGATTAAGAGTTGTGCAGAACAAATTGGAGATATTTGTACTTCAGATGAAAACTGTGTAGGAGGAACAACTACTACTGCTTCAGATACCAGTTCATTTGAAACTTGTTGTATTGGAGGGACTTGTCAGATTCCTGCCCCCTTATCAGAGTGTGAAAATAATTTTGGAGAGTGTGCACCTTACTGTATTTCAGGTGAAATTGAAGCAGCTTATGAGTGTACTTCTCTTGCAGATGTTTGTTGTGTTACAGATGAAGAAGGAAGTATATGGTGGTTATGGTTGTTAATTATCTTGATTATTCTAGTGGTTATTGGAATAATATTTAGGAATAAATTAAAGTCTTTTTTTAGAAAAGCCCCAACACACATAATGCCAGGATCAAGACCTGGAATGCCTCCTACAATGGTAAGAAGACCAATGCAGAGAAGAATTCTTCCTCCTTCTCAAAAAAGAGCTCCCAAACCTAGGCCTGCTGGAAAACCAAGTGAATTAAGTGATGTTTTAAAAAAACTAAAAGAACTAGGCAAATAAAAAAACTTTATTAAGTATATTTTTCTCTAATCCTTATGAAGAAAATATTGATTATTCCAATTATTCTAACTTTATTACTAACTACCTTAGTATCTGCAATAAATTTTGAGATGAAGGATACTTTTGACCAAGAAGAAATTTTAACAGCTAAATTATCAGGGGATTTTATAGACCCTCCCCTTCAACAAAATATATATTTTTATAGAGGGCATGTAAGAATAGCTATAAGCCCTTCTATAGCTAAAATTAATGATGATTACTACCTTTTTGCACCTCTATCTGGAAAAACCGCAGGTAATTATTCTGTTGTAATAGAAGATGTTTCCTATAAAAAAGCAAGTAAAACAATTGAAGAAGATCTTATTAAAAATTTTACAATCACTGAAAATATAGTAGATTTTATTCTTGATAAGGGCTTTGTTGATACTAAGAGCGATTTTTATATAGAATTAGAAAATTTACTAGATGAAGATTTGAATTTAATTATGAACATTACTACTGTCTCTGGGTCAGAAGAAGGTATAACTTCTTATGCTGAAGATTCTGATCATGAGTTAATAATTAATCCTGGTTCAGAAAAGATAGATTTTAAAGTAGACATAAAAGAACCAACAACAAAATTAATACAGTTCACTTCTGAAAATACTTCTTATATAATCCCAGTCTCTTTATTTATAGATGAACAATCAGAAGCTAGCAAGCTTTTTTCTTTTAAAATAGAGCCCCCTGAATTAGACCTAACAATGAATATCACCTCCCAATTAAAAAAATTGATTTATATTTACAATACAGGTACAGGGACACTTACTGATATTAAATTAAGATTATCCGATTCTCTAAAACCATATGTGACTATCTCTGAATATACTTTTGGGCAAATACGTCCAGAAAATAATGCTCATCTTAATATGACTCTTTTGTCATCTGGTACAGATGGAAAAGTTATATCTGGAGAATTATTTGTAGAGACAGAACAAGGACTTGCAGATTCTATGAAAATAGTTGTAGAAACAAAAAAAGGCTATGTTCCTTCTCCAGAAGAATTAGCTCCTCAATTATCAACTGATGAGACTTGTGAAGGTGTTGGAGGAAAGATATGTGACAAAGATACAGAAGAATGCACTTCACAAGAATTCCCCGCAAGAAACGGGATATGTTGTTCTGGAGGGGCTTGTAAAACACTACCAGGAAAAAGCCCATTAGGAAAAATTTTAGGTTGGTCACTCTTAGTCATAATTATTCTTGTAGGAGTCTGGTTTTTTTTAAAAAAATATAAAAAAGTAAAAAAACCAATAGATTTATTGAAAATAGCTCAGGGAAAAAAATAATTATTTTTCTTCTTTTTCAGGCTTCTTTTTTTCTTTATGCAAATCCCTGTGTGGATTTGTATCCTCTTGTTTTCTTTCTTCTAGTATTGATTTTAATTTTTTCTCAAGTATCTTTTTCTCTACTTGGATGATTCTTGCAATTTCATCATACCCATGGAGTCTTCTTGCTAATTCGTTTAAGATTATTCCAAAACCATCATTTGTTAATTTTATGTTCTCTGGATAAACAATCTCAATATGTGCTGGCATATATCTAAAGACCATGGACAAGAGCATTAAGGAATCTTCAAGTTCTAATTCAATTTCTGCAAAATTAGTGTAAAAATCTTTTTGATCTTTCATAAGAACAGGCTCATTAATTTTATAATCCTTAACATTAACCCTTTTCTCTTCTTTTATTTTTTCCATTATATTCTCCAGAGTCTCTGTTAGGTGTTCTGGGGGCCTGCCTGCCACTTCAATTATAAATACAGCCCTTATGTTTTTTGTTTCATCCAAACTCATTTTTATACTTATTTTTCCTTAATAAAAATAAAATGATTATGCCGACAGCAAATATCCCTAATCCATACAAAGCATAATCACTTTTAGTTAATCTTTCGGTATTTTTTTCAGTATTTAAATTTATTGTATCTAATACT
>CAZRQO010000033.1:0-4172 GCA_964602425.1 Candidatus Woesearchaeota archaeon
AATACTACCAGCAACAATGTGAGCTTGCTTGTGGCTGACATGACCATAACAATAGACCTGAATGATTCAGATGTTCCTCCAAATTCAAGTGTATTGGTTTATGGACAGGCAACTT
Organism: Candidatus Woesearchaeota archaeon; assembly: GCA_964602425.1. Lineage (GTDB taxonomy): Archaea > Nanobdellota > Nanobdellia > Pacearchaeales > GW2011-AR1 > WJLC01. The sequence goes on from CAZRQO010000033.1 coordinate 116, forward strand.
TAACAGACGGTACTCCTGTAGCGAATACTTCTTTAAACACTTACCTGAACGAAACAGCCATGACAGGGGCTGACTGGTGGAATAACAACTGGAACTATAGAAAACTAATAAATATAACTGAAAACTCCGGCTCTGACCTGACAGATTATCAGGTCAACTTCTCTATCAATACCAGCGCCCTAATCTCTGCTGGCAAGATGCAGGATAACTGCACTGACATGAGGTTTGCAGACAGCTCAGGGAATGAACTGAGCTACTGGGTAGAATCCGGGTGCAACACTAGCAGTACAAAGGTTTGGGTGAAAACAAACCTGACCGCCAGCTCCAATACCACAATCTACCTGTACTATGGCAACCCCTCTGCAGGGAATGCAAGCAATGGAGATAACACTTTTGAATTCTTTGATGATTTTGAAGGGACAAATGTTGATACGAGCAAATGGACAGTAATAGATAGTACAGGAATATCTGTAAATAATGGATATTTGCGGGCAACTTCTACAACTGGATGGTTAGAGTCAAAAACTACTTTTGATAAATCTCAAAATCCAATCATAGAGACAAAAATGAAACACATTACTATGCCAACTAATGGCTATGCACCAATAAACACATGGTTAAGCACATCAAACACATGGGGAGGATTGATTCATCCAGGAAGTCCTATTAGACTCTACTATAGAAATGATGGGTCGTGGACATCTCTTAAAGATGACGCTTCGTTTTCTAACATGTTGGTAAGATTAATTATTCATTCAAATAATTTAGCTGATATATATTATTACGATTCGGATACGGGCAGCTTAATAGTTTCTGCTACTAGCGTAAGCAATTCTGTTGATAATGAACCTATACGGTTCATACGAAGAGAAGATAATTTATACCCCGGACAGAGTATGGATGCATATTGGTATTGGGTTTTAGTTCGCAAATACGCCTCCCAGGAACCGACCTCCTCAACCGGCTCAGAAGAAACAGGTAGTTCTGTAGAAACTAACTCAACAGGACATTACAATTATACTTTCACTGCACCGGCTGCATTTGGAGTCTATCCTGTTAAAGTAAATGCAACTTATGGAGATATTTATGGGGAGAATGAGACTAATTTGACTGTGGCAGAAGCTCAAGCATCTCCAACACATACACAACCAATCTTGAATTCAACTTATGGAACTAATACTACATCAGAAGACTTAACAGTATACAATCAATCAACATATGATGAAAATGATGATGCTGTTAAAAATATAATTAATTGGTATAAAGATGATTCTTCAATAATGGTCTTGAATATGCCATTTGAAGGCGGTTCAGGAAATCAGACTGGTACGACAAGGGATTATTCTGGTTATGGAAATAATGGAACTGTTTCAGGTGCAACATGGGGAGGAGGATATGGTTATGATAATAAGGGTGCTTATGAGTTTGATGGTGTGGATGATACCATTTATAAAAAGGGTTTCACCTCAGCAGGCAATATAGGATTTACTTATACTGCTTGGATTCGTACAAAAAGTGGAGGAGGAATGATTACAGATAGATGTGATGGTAGTGCTTATATACCTAGAGTAGGTATGTATATTTCCTCTAATAAATTCTGTGCAAGAGTTACTACAGATACTGCTAATCCACAGGATTATTATGGTAAATGTGGAAGTGTTACTATTCAGAATAATACTTGGACTTTTGTAACATGGGTGGTAGATAATTCAACACAAAACTCCTCCCTTTATGTTAATGGGGTTTATGATGACAGTAGAAGTTTTTCAGGTACACCAAAAACTCCTGGTTATTTATGTATTGGTGCTGGAAGATGTGTTGCTGAATGTGGTCCAATTGGCTACTTGTTCAACGGAACAATAGATGAAGTCCAAATCTATAACTATGCATTATCAGCAGAACAAATAATTGCATTAAACAATAGCAGAACAGATTTAATTGTTTCAGAAGAGACAGAAGTTGGAGATGTTTGGAAAGCATGTATTACTCCTAATGATGGTGGATTAGATGGAATTGAAAATTGTAGTAATACTTTAACTATATTATCTAAACTTAGTGGTGGAGAATCTTGTTCAGATGATTCACAATGTGATTCTGGATATTGTACTGATGGAGTATGTTGTAATTCAGCATGTGGTGGAACTTGTGAGAATTGTGCTTTAGGAGGAACTGAAGGTACTTGTACTCCTTATTTAGGTGGAACAGATCCAGAGGAGGAGTGTACTTTAGGAAGTTGGAGTTGTTCAGGAACTGGTTCTCCTAATTCATGTTCAAGAAGTAGAGCTACAGCTACATGTAGTGGAGGTTCATCTTGTGGGTCAGAGAGTGAGAATGCTGGGTCTGGGAATGTATGTTCAGCAGGAAGTTTTGTAACAGGTTCATCAACATTATATTCTTCAAGTGATAGTGCTGATAGGTGTTCTATTCCAAGTACCCCTGGAAGTGGATTTGGAGATGCAGAGTATGATGTATTTGCATGTGATGGAGCAGGAGGAGCTAGTGGACCTGATGTGGGAGATAAAGAGACAGATTGTGGAACTGGTTGTTGTTATGATGCTGGGGATAGTGCTGAGTGTAAGGTAAGTGGAACTAGTGATGTTAATTATTGGGAATTTACACCAGGAGATGATGGAACAAATGATTATTGTTTAACTAGTCAGGTATTACCTTGTGAAACAGATGACCATTGTTTACCTGATTATTATTGTGAAGCAAGCAATACTTGTGAATTAAAACCTGAAGTTTCATTGATTTATCCAGAACATGGAGTTACAAAACATGATGATGAGGATATACAATTTAATTTCTCTGTAACTTATGGATATTCAGGAACAGTGACTGATTGTTCATTATGGAGCACTTTTGGAGGAATTTGGGCACTTAATCAGACTAAGTATACTGGAATAGAGAATAATACTGAAACTAGTTTTGATGATTTACTAAGATTATCATTAGGAAGTTATGTCTGGAATGTACAATGTCATGGAAGTGATGATTGGGGAGATAATAATTATACATTAAATATTGATGAGACAAGAGCTCCACTGTGGAATAATAATAATACAAATGCAAGTAATGGAACTACAAAGTATAATGAAGAGGTTTGGTTTAGTATTAATTGGACAGATGAATCTGGAGTAACTAATAGTATATTCTCTTGGAATTCTAGTGATAGTGCTTCATTTACAAATGAGTCAGCTTATGATTGTAGTGGTGCAAGTCCTTGTTTACATAATCAAACTTATACAATAACTCTAACAAAAGATGAAGAATTTTGTTGGAAATTCTATGGAAAAGATATCTATAACAATATAAATGAGACAGATCTGTGGTGTTTTACTATTGGTAATACTCTCCCTGAAGTGACTTTAATTTCTCCTGCTAATGGAGCTAGTGTAACAGACAGGACCCCACTTCTTAATTGGAGTGGAACAGATCCAGATGAAGGGGATGTTTTAACTTATGAGCTTAATCTAACATTAATCCCAGCTAGCTTATGCACTGACCCTAATCTTAATCAATCTGGATTAAGTGATTCTGATTACACACCAGATAGTCCTTTGAATTGTCTATATGATAATAATGATTATTATTCTTGGAATGTAAGAGCAAGTGATGATGGGGGAAGCACATTTGGTGATTGGAGTGAATTATGGATATTTAATTTCACAGCAGAAGTAATTATTAGTTTACCTGAAGATTTAATTGAATTCGGAACAATGAATAAAAGTGAAACAAAAAATACTACAACAAATGATCCTGCTCCATTTGAATTACAAAATGATGGAAATTGTTTTGTGAATATATCTATAAATGCTACTCAATTATTTACAAGTATTGAGGATGAATCAAATAATTACACCTATAAAATAGATAATAAAACAGGTGAAGAAGGAAGCTTTGACTGGGCTGTTATTTCATGGCAGCAAATGCCAATTACAACAAGTGAGACAGCAATTGCAGACTTTAATTGGAGTGATTCAACAGATATTGCAGAAATAGATTTATTTGTTGATGTTCCTTCTAATGAAATATTTGGAACTAAAACCACTACTGT
>CAZRQO010000033.1:4272-5880 GCA_964602425.1 Candidatus Woesearchaeota archaeon
AACAAAAAAATTATATTTGTCTTTGGAATTTTACTAGTCTTGACTCTGCAAATGGTATTTGCTTTAGGAGTGACTCCTGGAAGAACAACAATAAAGTATCCTGAGGGATTAGATAAAAGTTATAGTTTTACTGTATTGAATTCTGAAGAAAAGAATATGCAATTATTTTTTGGGACTTCTGGAGAATTAGGAGAATATATAATTTTAAATGAAAAAAATGTAGAAATCAGCAAATCAGAGAATTCAAAAGAATTTACTTATACTTTTAATGCTCCTTTGGATATGGAACCTGGAGAACATAAAGGCCAGATTATTATTTCTGAATTAGGAGATGAAGAAGGTTTTGGAGCTAAACTTGCTGTAATAACAGAAGTAGTATTTTTTATTCCTTATCCTTATAAATATATAGAATCTGATATAAATATAATAGAATCAGATAAAAATGAGACTACTGTTTTTTTAATTCCTTTTATTAATCGTGGTCAAGAAAGTATTGAAGATATAAGTGCTATTGTAGAAATTTATAAAGGAGAGCAAAAAATTGATGAGATTAAGACTTCTTCTCTTTCTTTAAATAGTATGGAAAGAAGTGAGTTAATTGCAAATTGGAAAGCAGATGTGCCTCTTGGAATTTATTTAGCTAAGATTACTATTGATTATGATGATGAACAAGCTATTTTTACTAAAGGATTTAAAGTTGGAAAAATATCTTTTGAAGTCTTTGATGTTTTTACAGAAAATTTTGAATTAGGAAATATTGTTCAATTAGATGTTCTTGTAGAAAATAGATGGTCAGAGACTCTAAAAGAGGTCTATGCTAATTTAGTCCTTTATAATAGCATTGGAAATAATATTGCAGATATTAAATCTCCACCTGAAGATTTAGCTCCATTTGAAAAAACAAGACTTCCTCTTTATTGGGATACAGGCAATATCAGTGAAGGCAAGTATACTGGTAAAATCATAATCAATTACAAGGAATTTTCTAGTGAGAAAAAAATATATGTGGAGATTTCAGATTATGGTATTGGAATTGAATTAGAATCAGGAGAGTTTGTTTTAGGAGAGAAACCAGGTTTTATTAAAATCTTTTTGATTGTTTTATCTTTAATAATTGTTTTATTTATAATTGTAAGAAAAATTATTAAAAAGAAATGATATTTTCCAATTTTCAAAGGAAAGGTTGTAAAATATTCACATAAAGATTATATTTTCCAACGACAGAAACTTTATAAATCAAAATATCGTTAATAAATTACTTGATTATTTTAATTAAGTTTTAAAAATTATTTGAAAGGAGGTTGAAAACTTTATATGGATACAGAAAAAATGATTGTTGTTTTGTTACTAATTGCTATTTTACTATCAGTTATAACATTAACAATTACTATTAGTGCAAATGTTATAAATAAACCAGCAGAAGGTATGCAAGATGACATGGCTACTGCAAGTGTTGTTTTGAATATAGTTGAAAATCCAGCTAAAGGAGATGTTTCATAAAATGAAAAGAGACTCTTCGAAAACTATTTTAGTTTTATCTGTGATTATTTTGTTGGTTATAGCAATTACATTGATAGTTACTTTGAATAAGTATGGTGTTCTGACAGG
>CAZRQO010000034.1:0-5648 GCA_964602425.1 Candidatus Woesearchaeota archaeon
AAGCAGGCTTTCTCCTAAAAAAGATATCAAAATTGTCTTTCATCTTATTTTTTTAAGGGTATGTTTAGATGTATATATTCAGAAGGTGTTATGCTTATAAATGTTTTGTAATATATATTTTTACTCCTATATTACAATGAAAAATACCATATTTCAATAGTTTTATTAAATAAAGTTCTTTAGAAAATACATATAAAAATGACAAAGAAAAAAACAAAAATACTTGCAGCAGGAGATATTCATGGAGATACTGGTCTAGCTAAGAAATTAGCTCAAAAAGCTAAGAAAGAGGGGGTTGATTTAGTTATTCTAGCAGGAGATTTAACAATGATGGAAGAAAGTACAAAAAACCTAGTAGGACCATTTATAAAACTCAAAAAACCAGTTTTACTCTTACATGGAAATCACGAATCACTAGCAACTATTGATTTTTTAACAGAACTTTACACACCCTATGCTAAAAATCTACATGGCTACTCCCTAATTAAAAATGGTGTTGGAATCTTTGGGGCAGGGGGGGTGGATTTTGGAGTAAGTCCAATATCTGAAGCAGAGTTATTCAAAACATTAAGTAAAGCTCATAAGGGAGTTAAAAAAGCTAAAAAAACAATAATGGTAACTCATGCTCATCCATTTAAATCAAAAGCAGAGTTCTCTGGATTTCAAGGGAGCACAGGAGTAAGAAAGGCTATTAAGAAATTTAAACCAGATATAATGATTTCAGGACATATTCATGAAGCAGAAGGAATTGAAGAAAAAATTGGGAAAACCAAAGTAATTAATGTGGGAAGAAAAGGGAAAATTATTGAGATTTAATAAAAACTTATAAACTACTATCTTTCTAAATCATTACGATGACAGAATCAAATAATTTCTTAAGAACAGAGAGACCATTACCCATAGATAAAAAAGATTTGTATAACAAAGCTAGATGTTTAAAAATAGTATATGAAAAAGAACATTCTGAACTAAACCAATTAGAAAAAATATTAGGTGTGCCTTCAACTAGAATAATACCAATTGAAATCAAAATAGATGATCAAGAAGGGGTTGCATATTTATCAGCAAAAATTTCAAAATTAGAAAATATAGCAGAAGAAATAAAAACTAAAAAATTAAAATTAGAAACTGAATTAAAAGAAAGTTTTTCAAAATATAACCCTAAATTAGTTAGTAATAATTTAGAATTAACCATGCCTATAGGAAAATCAATAACTACAAAAGAAGAATTTTTAGAAAAAATAAAAGAAATTAAATCATTAGCAGATAGATTTAAGGATAGAGTCAATTCTATTTTAATTTATCTAGATTTTAGAGAAAACAAGAGTTTTAAATTTTATTGGGAAAAAGAATTATTAAGATCCTTAAGAAATTTAAATAGAGAATATGGAGAAGGTAAATTAAATTTTGATTTAGATATGTATCCAGCAGCTCAGGAGCATAGACTTAAAAAAGCTGCACAAAAAATTATATCAAGAGAGGTTAGTAAAGAACAAAAACCTGTTAAAGAACAAAAACCTGTTGAAGAAAAAAAAGTAGAAAAATTAGAAACAGTTAAAAAACATACAATTAAAGGTCCTGATTTAAGACCCTGGCCAATGATAGAATATAATTTAGTTGGGATAGAAGAATACAATCCAAAGACAAAGATGCATGTAAGAAAAGGTTATAAGAGAGTAATACATACTGAGTATGAGGAATAAAAATCAAAAAGTCTTAAAAACCTTATTTCTTGAGAATAGTAATGCCAAAGCAAAAAAGAAGTAAAGAAGAAACTTCAGCTGAAGGATATTTTCCAGTGGATGATGAGGACTTAAAACACACTACTCTAAAAACAGTAAAAGAAGCTACTCCTGATAACAAAAGAATCACTGAAAAAATAGTGAAAACCCAAGAAATTGAAACAGTTGAGAAAAAAGCAAGCAAAAGACCAGTAAAAAGAAAGCCTTCAAATAAAAAAAGAAAAACAAGTAAAAGAACAGTAACAAAAACAAAAAAATACACTCCTCCAAAAATAAACTTAAAAGATAAAGGATATGAATTAATAATTACTGAAAAACCACAAGCTGCTGGAAAAATAGCACTAGCACTAGGAAAACCAACAAAGAATACTTATCAAAAAATATCATATTATGAAGTTGACAGAAATGGTAAGAAAATATTCATTGTTTCTGCTGTTGGACACTTATTTACTCTAAGTCAAGAACCAAGACAAGGATTTCCTGTCTTTAATATCTCTTGGAAACCAAATTATTTAGTTAGAAAAAAGGATTTTACAAAAAAATACTATGATACTATTTTAAAATTATGTAAAAATGCAGGTTCATTAACAGTAGCAACAGATTATGATATTGAAGGAGAGGTTATTGGATTAAATATTGTAAGATATATATGTGGACAAAAAGATGCTGCAAGAATGAAATTCTCTACTCTTACTGATAAAGAACTTAATGATTCATATGAAAACAAATTACCAACCCTAAGTTGGAATCAAGCAATTGCAGGAGAAACCAGACACTATCTTGATTGGTTTTATGGAATTAATCTTTCAAGAGCCCTGATGTCTGCTATTAAATCAACAGGAAAATTCAGAATAATGTCTATAGGAAGGGTCCAAGGTCCTTCTCTTAATCTTATTGTTCAAAGAGAAAGAGAGATTCAGAAATTTAAACCAGAACCATTTTGGCAGATATTTATAACAATAGATGATGAAAAAAACCAATTAGAACTCAAACATGTTAAAGATATTTTCAAAAAATCTGAACTTAAGAAATTTGAAAACCTAAACCGAAAAAAAGCTACTGCATCTACAAAAAAGAAACAACAGATACTTACCCCCACCCCCCCTTTTAATTTAACTACCTTACAAACAGAAGCTTATAGATTATACAAAATAACACCTTCTAGAACACTACAAATAGCTCAAGGATTATATTTAGGAGGATTAATTTCTTATCCAAGAACCTCATCTCAAAAACTCCCTGCTTCAATAGGATATAAAGGAATTTTAAATAAACTAGCTTCAAAATACAAAGTAGAGCATTTAATTAAAAAAATTAAACCAATTGAAGGTAAAAAAACAGATCCAGCTCATCCTTCTATTTATCCTACTGGAAATTTCAGTATTCTTTCAGGCCAAGATGAAAAAATTTATGATTTAATTGTAAAGAGATTTCTAGCTTTATTTTGTGAAGATGCTATTATTGATAAAAAAACAGTAAAAGCTAGTATTGATAATCTAGATTTTACAGCAAATGGAGCTCAAACAATTAAAAAAGCCTGGATGGAAATCTATCCAAGAAAAATAAAAGAACAAGAGATTCCAGATTTTAATGGAGAAGTAGATATTATAGATTCAAAAATAGAACAAAAAGAGACTCAGCCCAAAAAAAGATACTCTCCTGCATCTATTCTCTCAGAACTTGAAAAAAGAAATTTAGGAACTAAAGCTACTAGAGCAAATATTCTTGAAACATTATATGATAGAGGTTATATACAGGATACAAGTATTAAAGCAACTCCCTTAGGAATGTCTCTTATTGAATCTTTAGAAAAACACTCACCAATTATAATAGATGAAAAATTAACACGAGAATTTGAAGAAGATATGGAAAAGATAAATGAATCAAAAGAATCTCATCTTGAAAAACAAGAAAAAAAGATTCTAGACAAAGCAAAAAAAACAATTACAAGTATTGCAAAAGATTTTGAGAAAAATGAAAAAGAAATTGGAAAGGAATTAGTTGAAGCAAACACAGCTTACAGAGAAGAGCAAAAAAAACAAAATAGAATAATGCTCTGTCCTAAATGTAAAAAAGGATATCTATCAATAACTTACTCAAAAAAGAACAAAAGACATTTTATTGCTTGTGATGCTTATCCAGAATGTAAAAATACTTTCTCACTCCCACCCCACGGAACAATAAAGAAAACAGAAAAAAAGTGTGAAGAATGCGGATTTCCTATGATGATGAGTTTAAGAAAAGCCAAAAAACCTTGGTTTTTTTGCTTTAATCCAGAATGTCCTAGTAATAAAAAAAGAATTGAAGAATACAGAAAAAGACAAGAATCTAGTTAATTATTCTTTCTTTTGTTCATTTATACCTAAAGCTTTTCCAACTGTTTCAACTACAACTTTATTTTCAAAAGGCTTCTCAAAAATATAATCCGCACCTGCTTGTTTTAATGATTCCACATTTTCAACTCTTCCAGTATAGGCAACAATAGGGAAATTAGGATTATCTTCTCTAATTTTTTTAACTAATTCATCCCCATTCATTCTAGGCATATTAAAATCAGTTAATAAAACAGAAAGTCCTTGTCTTTGTTCTTGATAAAGTTCCCATGCTTCTTGACCATCTTTTGCAGTAACTACATCATAACCTTTTGCTCCAAGTACCATTTCAGTTATCATTCTAATATCAGATTCATCCTCTGCAACTAAAACTTTGTATTGTTTTTCGTCTGTCATTGTAATAAAACAAGGGGGCGATTCTTTATAAATCCTTCCTTTTTACCCCTGTTGAGTTACAACTCAGACTATCTCCAACATAAAAAAATATAAAAACCCCTTTAAATTAAAGATATTATGGGGTGTGCTTTGCAAGAAAAAGTAAATTGGTCAAAAGAGATAAATTCTTATCTTGATTATGAAGTTGAAGAAGCAAGAAGAAATTATATTGAAGAATATGGGAAAGAACCAACCCCTGAAGATTTAAAGAGATATGTTGAAAGTGGGGAAGAAAGTAAATATTTCTTTAAAAAAAGAAATAGTTGTTTAGTATAAATTCTATTATGAATAGGTATTCGAAACATTTATAAAGTATAATGCATATGTATTCATAACTAAATTAAGTCGTTTATTTCATAAACGTCTAAAGGAGAAAAATAAAATGCCAGCAATGGATGGAACAGGACCTTTAGGATCAGGACCTTTAACTGGAAGAGGATTAGGACAATGCAGAACTGGATTCAGAAGAGGATTTGGTAGAGGCATGGGTAGAGGATTTAGAAGATTTGCTATGGTTCCACAAACAATGGAATTAACACAAACAAATGAAAAGAAAATCCTTCAAGAAGAGTTAAAGGAAATTGAACTAGAAAAAACAGAAATAGAGAAAAGGTTAAAAGAACTAAAGGAGTAGTTAATACATGAGACCAAGAAGAATAAGAAGAATAAGTTTTATACCAGAAGTTACTTATTTTAAACCTGCTGGAGTAAGGACTGTAGATTTAAAAGAGGTAGTCCTGACTCTAGAAGAATCAGAAGCAGTAAGACTCATTGACTTTAAAGGAGTTGAACAAAGTAAAGCAAGTAAAGAAATGAAAATCTCACAACCAACACTCTCAAGACTTTTAAAATCAGCTAGAAAAAAAATATCTGATGCAATAATAAATGGTAAAGCAATTAAAATACAAGGAGGAACATATAAAATGGTACAACCAAGAGGAAGAGGATTAGGACAAGGCAGAGGTAGAGGAATGGGTATAGGACCTGGAGGAAGAATGGGTGGTTCTGCAGCAGGCCCAGGAGGAAACTGTAAATGTCCTAAATGTGGACATGAAGAACCTCAAATAAGAGGCCAACCCTGCATGAATAAAAAATGTCCTAAATGTGGAACATTAATGACTAGAGGATAAATATAATA
>CAZRQO010000035.1:0-5635 GCA_964602425.1 Candidatus Woesearchaeota archaeon
TATCTTTTGCACACGACCAATCAGATGGAGTTATCACTACAGGAAAAGGAGATTTGATATTGTCTTCAGCAACAGGCAATGTAGGAATAGGAACAGCAAGTCCAGGAAGTAAACTTCATGTTTTAGTTGCTGAGACAGGAGTAACTGACATTTCAGCGACTAATGCTATGATTCTTGAAACTGGAGGCGCATCTTATTTTCAATTTCAAACTCCAAATACTAAATCAGGACAAATTACATGGGGAGACCCTGAAGACGCTGATGCAGGCAGACTTACTTATAACCACGCAGGTAATTACATGGCGTTCTATACCGCAGGCGGTGAAAGAGTAAGGATAACAAATGATAGCAAAGTAGGAATAGGCTCAGTTGCTCCGACAGGAAAATTAACAATAGATAGCCCATACAGTGCTACAATAGGAAGCAGAAGAGGGATACAGCTTAATAGTGGTGTAGATGCGAATGAGTGGTGGAGTATAGGATTAGCTAATACAGGAGATTTTGTTATTGATAATTTAAAACAAAGTACTAATCCTTTTATGATTGATACAACAACTAGTTATGTAGGAATAGGAACAACAAGTCCTGATGCGAAGCTAGATGTAAAAGGAGATGGTAATACAGACGCCACTTATGGACTGGGAATTGTAAACAGTGATGACGACCCAGTCTTGATAGTTAGAGATGATGGCAATGTAGGAATAGGAACAGCAGCTCCTGGAGCAAAACTTGATATTACTGATGCAGATGAATTTCACCTTAGGTTAGCAAATCCTAATGTTGGTGGTCTTTGTTGGGATATAGGGTCTTCTAATGATGCTTGGGCTTCTGGAGGGGGAAAATTGGTTTTTGTTCCTTCAGGGGGAGATAGTGGAGATTCAGTTTTAACATTAGAAACAGGAGGAAATGTAGGCATAGGAACAACAAACCCTTCTCATGAATTAAATGTTGTTGGTGATTTGAATGTTACTGGAGGGATAATTACAGATAATGTTGTTTTGAAAACAAAAGTACTTGAAATTGGTGATTGGAATATGTCTAGCACTTCTTCTGTAACTGTTGCTCATGGATTAACTCTTGGAAATATAAGAAGTATTTCAGTTTTAATTAGAACTGATGATGCTCAAAGTTTGCTTCCTATAAACTATAATCATGATTCTAATAGTAATGCAGGAACTTTTGCAGCAAATGCAAATAATATTATTTTAAATCGTGTTTCTGGTGAACTTTTTGCTAGTACTGTTTATGATGCGACATCTTACAACAGGGGCTGGGTAACTATAACCTATGAAGTATAAGGAACCTTAATACTAAAAGAGCAAGCTCTTTGGTGCCAGAGTCCCCTTATCAATTTTCCCAAACCAATTAGTCCTTTTAAATAATAATTATACTACTATTAAACACCACAATAAATTACAGCAAACTACAGCAGAACCACCATCAAACATAACAACTACCAAAGCCCCCAAAAAACTTTTGGAAAAAACAAAAAGAGAAAACATTAAAAAGGAGAAAAATCTTATAAAATAAATGGATAAAAAAAATATAATCATCATAATTTTAGTATTATTGATTTTAACAGGTGTAGGAATCTATGCTTATAATTATATTTGCATACAAAACTATAATCAAGGTTTTCAAGATGCAGCATTACAAATCAATAACCAAATTATTACTAACTTACAACAGAATGGATTTATCACTATATCTTTTCCATATAATGAAACCTCAAATTACCCATTGAAACTCATTCCATATCAGAGTGAAGAATAATAAAAAAGAATTTTAGATCTACTATTAGAAATATAATTTTAGAAACAAATTTAAACTCTAATAATTATTAAGTATAAGTTGTATAAAAAAGAGGGACAATGAAATTAAAAAAAAAAGTTGAAATAATTATAATCTGCTTAATTTTCTTATTTCTTATCCCTTTTATAACTTCTTTGGTATTAGAAACTGGAACAAAGGTCCAGCCAAATTCATTATCTACAGGGTATTACACAGTTAATAATACTGCTAATGTGGCTGAGTTTGGTGTTAATTCAACTGATGCAAAATTCATTGGATTATATTCTGGAAACCAGACAGTATGTATTTATTATCCAAATCATACATTCATCTCTTGTCCTTGCATTGATGTAAGTAATTGTGTAATCCCTCAAACAAGTACAAATAAATATTTAACTTTTGGAGCCGCACTTCCTGTCCTGTACCCCAATTGTCCAGGAGGACAATATACAGGTATCTGGAATATAACATCTGATTACACAATCGTAAGTAATGTTAAATGTGATGTAATCAATATTTATAACAATGCATCATTAATAGTAGATTCCCATACAGCAGGAGATATTCAATTAAGTATTACTGCAAATAATATTACTATTTATAATGGTTCAATAAACTCAGATGCAAAAGGCTTCCGCGGTGGAATAGGTAATGGAGGAGATGGGCAGGGGCCTGGTAATGGAACTGGAAATTCTAGTGCAAGTGGTGGGGGAGGAGGTTATGGTGGAAATGGAAGTTATGGCTATTATACATCAACTCTTTTTGTGCCAGGAGGTTCATTTTATGGTTCTATTAAACAACCAATAGATGTTGGTTCTGGTGGAGGTGCAGGATGTAATAGCAAGGGAGTTTGTAATGGAGGAGCAGGAGGAGGAGCAATAATTCTGAACATAACAGATACCTTCATAAATAATGGAACAATCTCTGCTAAAGGAGGTACTGGTTATTCTACTTATTATTATGGATGTTACACTGCTGGCGGAGGAGGTTCTGGTGGTTCTATTTATATAAATACTAATGAGATAAAAGGAAATGGAAACATAACAGCAGATGGAGGAAATGGAGGATGCCGTGGAGGAGGAGGGGGAGGAGGAAGAATCGCACTTTATTATATAACAGATACTTTAACAGGAATAAAATCTGCTTTTGGAGGAGCAGGACATTCTTATCTTGAAACTGATGGAGGAGCTGGAACAGTTTATACAAAACAAATTTCTGCATCTAATGGAAATCTATTAATTGATAATAATAATGAAACTTCTTATAATAATGCTGGTACTCCTTTTAATGATTCAAGTTATATTTTTGATAATGTGACTTTTAGAAATGGAAGTTATGTTGTAATTGGAAATAATACTATCTTTAGTAGTGAAAATATTCTTTTTCAAAATAATATTAAGATTCTTTTACAAGGAAATAACACAGTATTTTCTGGAACTACATTAAATATTTCTTCTGGCACAACTGATTTAAATATTCCAAAAGATATTATAACTGAACCAACATTTACAGACATCACTATTAATTCTGGTGCAGTCTTAACTCAATCAAGTTCTTACACAACTCATATTTATTCAATGCTCCTTAAATCAACTAACATTACAATAGATGGAACGATTAGTGTAAATGCAAAAGGCTATCTTGGAGGTGCAGGAAATCCAGGAGATGGCTATGGTCCTGGCGGAGGAAGGGGTAATGACGCCGCCACTTGGCGTTGTGGTTCTGGAGCAGGTTATGGAGGAAATGGCAGTCTTGGTTTTTCTGGACTGGGGGGCGGCAGTGTTTATGGTTCTTTAACAAATCCAATTGATATAGGTTCTGGAGGAGGAGGAACTTATAGTTATAATACACGAGGGGGCTCAGGAGGAGGACTAATAAAATTAACTGTTTCAGATACATTAGATGTTGATGGTTCAATAACAGCAGATGGTGGAACTGGAGGAACAAATGGGGGCAGTAGTTATAATTATGCTGCTGGAGGAGGCTCAGGAGGAAGCATTTTAATTAACACAAGCACATTAACTGGCTCTGGCTTAATCACATCAAATGGAGGAAATGGGGGGAATGATGGCCTGGATGGCGGTGGTGGTAGTGGAGGAAGAATATCTGTCTATTATACAACAGATTCATATACAGGAACAAAAACAGCTTATGGAGCTTGGGGTTATAATACTGGTTATGGTGGGCCTGGAACAATATATACAAAATTAGATTCTCAAATAAATGGAGATTTATTAATTAGTAATAATGGATATTCTGATAATGCAGGAATAATTCTTAATGAATCAACATACACATTTGATAATACAACATTCCAAAACTATACTTATGTTAGCATAGGAAATAATACAAATCTTAGTGGTGGAAATATTGTTACAAAAAATACTGTTAAAATTACTTTACAAGGAAATGATACTATTTTTAATGGAACTACATTAAATATTTCTTCTGGCACAACTGATTTAAATATTCCAAAAGATATTATAACTGAACCAACATTTACAGACATCACTATTAATTCTGGTGCAGTCCTAACTCAATCAAGCCAATCTATTCATGTTTATTCTTTAATTCTTAAATCAACTAACTTTACAATAGAACCAGGTGGCTCAATCAACACAAATGGAAAAGGCCATTCAGCACAACAAGGTTTGGGGGCGGGAAGTGATGCTGGAAGTTACCACAATGGTGGCTCAGGCGCAGGATATGGGGGTGATGGTAGTGGAGGACAGGGAGCAGGTGCAAATCCTGGAGGATCTTCATATGGTTCTATAACTGAACCAACATACTTAGGATCAGGAGGGGGTGACTGTAATGGAGGAGCAGGAGGAGGAGCAATAATTCTGAACATAACAGATACCTTCATAAATAATGGAACGATATTAGCAAACGGAAACAATGGGGGAATCAATTGTGATGCTTATACTTCTGATGGCTCAGGAGGAGGAAGTGGGGGAAGTGTATGGATAACAACAAATGCTTTAACAGGAATAGGAAACATAACTGCTAATGGTGGTAATGGAGGGAATGATAATTATGATGGAGGAGGGGGTGCAGGTGGAAGGCTTGCACTTTATTATACAACAAATACAGGCACAGGAATAAAATCTGCTTATGGTGGCTGGGGGTATAATACTATTTATGGTGGGGCTGGTACTATTTATACAAAGAACTCAACACAAGTTTATGGAGATATACTAATTGATGAGAATGGATATTCTTCTAATGCAGGTACTCCTCTTAATGATTCAAGTTATACTTTTGATAATACAATATTTAGAAATGGAAGTTATATTTTATTAGGAATTAATACTAATTTTAGTGGTGAAAATATCCTTTTTCAAAATAATATTACAACTTTTTTACAAGGAAATGATACTATTTTTAATGGAACTACATTAAATATTTCTTCTGGAACAAATGTATTAGATATTCCCAAATATATTATAACTGAACCAACATTTACAGATATTATTATTAATTCTGGTGCAACATTGACTCATTCTAGTCATACAAGTTCTCATGTTTATTCTTTAATTCTTAAATCAACTAACTTTACAATAGAACCAGGTGGCTCAATCAACACAAATGGAAAAGGCCATTCAGCACAACAAGGTTTGGGGGCGGGAAGTGATGCTGGAAGTTACCACAATGGTGGCTCAGGCGCAGGATATGGGGGTGATGGTAGTGGAGGACAGGGAGCAGGTGCAAATCCTGGAGGATCTTCATATGGTTCTATAACTGAACCAACATACTTAGGATCAGGAGGGGGTGACTGTAATGGAGGAGCAGGAGGAGGAGCAATAATTCTGAACATAACAGATACCTTCATAAATAATGGAAC
>CAZRQO010000036.1:0-5317 GCA_964602425.1 Candidatus Woesearchaeota archaeon
AGTATATACCAAACTGCTCTGGAGGATCCCAATCCTTGTCTCCATTAATATAATAACCTTGGCAATCAAGTGTTCTGTTACTGAAATTTGCTGGGTTGTTGATACAGGTTGTTGTAGTTGATATGTTTTGGGTAAGCTCAACAATATCACAACTTACATTGTTAAGTTGAGCAGTACAATGAGTACAATTGTCGCAATAACATATTACATCTGGTGGAATTGCATTAATTGTTAAGAGAGTTGAATTTATCCATGATGCATTGTTTGTTCCATCTGATGTTAATACAGAACAAGTCCAGTTTTCATCTACTGTTGTATTTTCAGATGTTATTATTGAGATTAAAGCTAGTGGTGCTCCATTTGTAATAGTAGTTAAGCCTGCAAGACCTGTTAATTCATTACTATTATTATACCATTTATAATATGCTGTTAAAGGATCTGCTCTATCATCTGTTGCATTTGCATAACAAGTTAAATTATCTGATGTAAGATTATTTCCAGATGTTGAATTCAAGACAACTGTTGCATTTGATGGAGGGGTATTTAGAGAAATTGTCACATTATCACTTGCATTTATTGTTGAAAATCCTGTTTTATTACAACTTACATTCCAAGTATAATTCCCAATAGAAGAAAAACTTCTATTATATTCAAATAAATCTACTGTAGCATTTAATACCATATCATTACCAAGAGAATCATTAAAATTAATTGTACAATTTGCGTCACTTATAAATGTTCCATTTGCATAAGTATAATTAGCAAAGAATTTAACTTGTTCATTAGGATATCTTGCCTGATTTGCATAAGGCATGCCTGTATCTGTTTCATCCCATATTGTCAAATTAGTATCATTTCCTACACCAAAACCAGTAAAATGTTGAGCAATAAAACTAAGATTACCACTTGCTCCTCCTACACAAGAAATATATTGACAAATTGTATCATCAGTACAATTCCCATTTATATTTGCTTCTGTAGCCACAATAAAAGCATCTAAAATCAATTCTTCAATAGTGCTATAAAATCCAGGAGCATAATGAATAGCAAAATCATTACAATTCACATTATATAAAGTCACATTTGCTGTTGCATTAATTGTCTCATTTAAAGCACCTGTATTTATACTTACAAAACTATTATTAATTCTTATATTGGCATCATAATCCTCTCCTTGAGCATTAACAGGATTTGTCCATTTAACTAGACCATATTGCGTTCCAAGGGCCATATTAGATACATTAGTTAAATCAGCTTCTGCACTAAAATTAGTACTTCCATATTCTAGAGGGAAACTATCAGTATTTGGTATGCCTTCACCTTCTGAAAATATTACAGTACCTGGATTCATCATATTACCTGCTGCACTTGCAATGAGAGTTATTTCTCCTGTATTTACATCTCCCCAAGAAAAGTCTTTTCCCATAGTATTGTTTTTAAAATATACATGGTCATAATATAATGCAAATACTTCTGGTTCATTACAGACATCAATTGCAGTTTTATATGCTGTAGTATCAGATATGTTATATATCCATATTGATGAACAAAACCCTCCTACATCATAATTTACTCTAAGTATTATTTTATTATCCTCTGTAACTCCCCTTATCATCACATCCATTTGTCCTGATTCAAGACTATTTACAGCAGTTCCATTATGCCATATTCCAGATAAATCAAGCCATGAAGCATTATTATTAAGAATATACGGAACTATTGTACCAAAATTCTCATATGTACCATCACGAAAATTAAATTGATTACTACTTGCAACTATGCTTCCAGATTGATTATAAACTGTCCATGTATATGGTGAACCACCAAGATATTCTAGAAATGAAATCATATCCCCCTTTACTATTTCTCCTCCATAAGTATATTGTGAAACATCTCCTGAGAATATAGTTATAGGCTCTCCAAGAGGTTCAAGTACAATCTTTTTTATTGTACTATTATCTCTCCTATAAAACAAGATTGGTGTTCCTGAATCATTAATGACAATTCTAAGAAGTTGGAGGTAATTATAATCATAAGAAACATTCTGATAACTAATAAAATCAGAATGAGTGGTCTCATTTCCTGTGACTAAATTAACAATTTTAAATTCTCTACAATAATTTGGATATGAACCATAACTTCCTGACAAAATAACATAATCTCCTGTCCCCCACTCTAAATTAAGATGACTTGATAGATTATATCCAGTACTTACATTATGCAAGGCTCCGTCTTTGAAATATTGGAGTTTTTTTGAATCTCCTACCACCAAAGGATATTTATCCATATAATAAAATTGGTCTGACATGGCCCCAAAAGTAGCAATTGATTCTGATGTCATTGCACTTAAATTATAAAGGGTATTTGTTGTTTTATCATAAATATAATGAACCTGCCCTCCTAGACCTTCATCTTTAAAATAAACTAATTCTACCCATCCTGATCCTCCGGGCTCACTTAAAATGTCTCTTTGTTCAATCTCAAGGGTTTCTTCTTCAGGTTCTGGTTCTTCTGGTTCTTCTTCAGGCTCCACAGGAAGTTCTCTTGTTTCTTCACTAGAAGTTATTTGTGTAGTATCACTAAATAATTCAATTTCATCATAAACAAAAACAACACTTAATTCTCCCTCTTCAGCAGGAATATTAAAATCATCTAAAGGAATTTCAATGATTTTTTCTTCATCACCTAAATAATCTGTAGTAACAATAACCTGATTACCTTCAATATCTAAATCAATATCTTGTTCAGAAGAAATTATTTCTGCTGTCTGGCCATCTTCTAAATCATAAACAAAAGATTCATTTGCTCTAACTTCTCCTTCAATTTCCTCTAATAATTCTAGAGAAGCTTTTCCAGTTAAAAATCCAAATAGATTTGAAATCATATTTCCAGAAATACTTCTTGTTCCAGATTCATTTGTTGGTTCTTCTGGCTCTAGTAGAGTATCATTTGTCTCTTCAACTTCTTCATAGATACCTAAAATAAAAGAAACAGGAGGAAACCTAGGAGTATCAGGTAGTCCAAAACCTGAGCCACTTCCATTAAGAGTTGTTTCATCCACAAAAAAGTCGCCCTGAGTCTCCTCCTCTTCTATAAGCTCTATTAAAGAGTATGAATATTCATTTCCAGCATGAGAAATTATAACTTGAGTTGAACTCGGAATAAGCTCTGATTGTTGTAGAACAAAAACCATATTGCCACGCAGAATCTGTCCATCACTATACGCATCATCAAGAGAAATAGTAGCTTTCCCTGTAAAATGTAGAGTAGAAAAAAGTAAAAGTAATAAAAGAGCTGATAAAATAATAATACCAACAAAAAAAGGATTATTTTTTTGTTCTACATGCTTTCCTAAGTATCTTTTCTTTACTTTTCCATCCTTACCTCTATAACTTTCATACACATAAGGACCATATGTTTTACCTCTTTTTACAACAACTCTTTTGTGGCTCATTGGACTATATTATGTAGAATAAATACTTTTTAAATGTTTTTTAAGAATTATACTTCAAAATAAGAGTTACTCTACAAAATACCACAAAGTTTTTAAAGAAAATAGAAATTATTTTAATCATGACAAAAAAAATAATGATAGCAACAGAAAAAGATATTGGAAAAGAAGGCCCTATTGAATTTCTAGAAAGAGTTAGAGAACAAATAGAAAGAAAAGGTGGGAAAAATCTCCTTTTTAGAGTCCTTAATTTAAAAGACAAATCAAAATTCAAGTATTATTTAATAAAAGCTTCAGAGCACTATAACATTCCAAAAGAACAATTCATAGTTGCTTTAAAACAACCAGAGGCAGCATTACAATTAGAAGATAAAGATAGTTCAATACAAGTATATGAAAAAGGTTCTCTTTTAGAGACCCTATACAGTAATAGAGGTATTTACCAATTACCTCCTGCCAAAATTTTTAGGTGGGAAGGTAGAAGAATATAAGATGGAAACAGAAATAACAAAAGAAAAGCTTGAAAAGTATTTTGATTTAACAACACGAGCTCTAGAAAAAGCAAAATCAAGTATTATTTCTGGAAAAGAGACTCATGCTAAAGAAATAATAAACATGGTAGAGAATTACTTATCAGATGCCAAGCATTTTCAAGAGTCTGGAAACCTAGTTAATGCTTTTGCGGCTCTTAATTATGCTCATGGATGGTTAGATTCTGGTGTAAGACTAGACATATTCGATGTTGATGATAATTCTCTCTTTACTATAAAATGAACAGAACTGAATTAAGAAGAAGATTAAAAAGAGTCAGTATTGAAGATAGAATACCAATTATTCAAGAATATTTTCAAGAACTTCCTGAAAAAGAGGTAGATAAATATAAAAAATTTTATAAAAAGTCAGTCGATGCTTTAAAAAAATATAAGGGAGTGACTAGAACAAGATCTATATTACAAAATAAAGGTCAACTTAATTTCTGTGGACAAATGCATTACTCTTTAGTTCATCAGATGGCTTGTGTTGTAGCTACAAATGGACAAGAAATTAGAACTCCAAGTATAGAAATGGAAAGTAATGGAGTAAAAACAAGACAGACACAAAGAAGAAATCGTCAAGGTAAAAGCATTAGTAAATTAATGGAACAAAAACCTGCAAAAGTAAGATATGGTCCAAAACCAACAGATAGATACGGGAGATCTGATTAAATACTAAAACTTAAATACCATTTTCTCCTTAACATAATATGAAAATGAACCTTTTGAAAAGGTTCCCAAACCAAAAAATGAAAAAAAAGGTGATAACACTAAGTCTTGGAGGCAGTCAGATTATTCCAAATGATATTAATCTTTCTTATTTAAATAAACTTAAAAAAATTCTAAAAAAACACACAAAAAAATATAAATTCATTATTGTATGTGGTGGAGGAAGTGTTGCTAGAAAGTATATTTCTGCTTTAAAAAAAACAGGAATAAGTGAAAAACTTCAGAGCCTAGCAGGAATCTCTGCAACACGAATAAATGCTAGGTTCATGAATTACTTTTTTAATATTGATCCAAAATTTGGAATACCCCATACTACTAAAACACTAAGAAAGTATGTAAGAAAACAAGATATTACATTTTGTGGAGCCTTAGAATACAAACCAAACCAGACCTCTGATTCAACAGCAGCAGAAATTGCAGAAGAATTTAAAGCAGATTTCATTAATATCACAAATATCAAGGGATTATATAATAAAAATCCAAAGAAATTCAAAAATGCTAAATTTATTCCAAGAATAACATGGAAAGATTTTGATAAAATGGCAAATAAAACAAAATTTAAACCAGGCCAGCACTTTGTTTTAGACCAAACAGCATCAAAAAA
>CAZRQO010000037.1:0-1162 GCA_964602425.1 Candidatus Woesearchaeota archaeon
TATAAACTTTTTCTACTAATCACAAACCTTTATAAATTTCAACTGCCTAAAACCAATAAGAGGAGTAAATGGACGAGAATTATTTTAAAAGAGTGACTAGTATAGTCATATTATCTGTTTTAATAGTTCTGACTTTCTTTTTATTAAGGCCTCTTCTTTTAGCAATAATCTTTGGAATTATTTTAGCATTTGTATTTTCTCCTATTTATGACTGGCTAAATAAAAGAATTAATAGTAAAAATATTTCTGGAATTTTAATATGCATATTTATTCTTTTTTTAATTATTTTGCCTATCTGGTTTTTTACTCCTATAATGATTGATCAATCTCTAAAAGTGTACTATTCTGTTCAGGATGCAGATTTTGTTACCCCCCTAAAATCAATTTTTCCCTCAATATTTGCTTCAGAACAATTCTCTAATGATGTAGGGCAGATTATTTATTCTTTTGTAAGTAAATTAACCTATTCCATAGTTAACTATTTCTCAGGTCTAATTTTAAATTTCCCTATCCTCTTACTTCAATTATCTATAGCTTTTTTTATCATGTTCTTTGTATTAAGAGATAAAGACAAATTTGTGTCCTATGTAAAGAGTCTGCTTCCTTTTTCAAGAGATGTAGAAAAGAAAATTTTTGAACAAACAAAAGGAATTACTATTTCTATTCTTTATGGTCAGTTAGTTATAGGGGTTATTCAAGGTCTTATTACTGGTTTGGGTTTTCTTATATTTGGGGTGCCCAACACACTATTCTTAACTCTTCTTGCTTGTTTAGCAGGAATGCTTCCAATGGTTGGAACAACAATCATCTGGATTCCAGTAGTTATTTATTTGTTCATAGGAGGTAATGTTCTTTCAGGATTAGGGGTTGCTGTATTTGGTTCAATTGCCATGTTTATTGACAATATCCTTAAACCAATTTTTGTTGCTCATAGAACAAGTCTTCCTTCTTCAATGGTTTTAATTGGAATGATTGGAGGATATTTCTTATTTGGTATTTTAGGATTTATTTTAGGTCCTTTAATTCTAGCTTATCTCTTAATAATATTGGAGATTTACAGAAATAAAAGAGTTCCTGGCCTTCTAATACAAGAAAAACCAAGGGCTTTTAAGATAAGTATATAAAATCTTTTTTCTATTATTTTTTAAGGGGTGTTAAATGA
>CAZRQO010000037.1:1262-5261 GCA_964602425.1 Candidatus Woesearchaeota archaeon
CCTATGCCTAAAAGTATGGAATTTATTAAAAAGAAATTAAATAATCAACATCTTTCTAAAAAAGAAATTCATACTATAATAAAGGACATTGTTGAAAATTCTCTTTCTGAAGCAGAAATAGCTTTATTTGTTGTAGCGATGTATAAATATGGTATGACTCTAAAAGAAATAGTTTATTTAATTGAGGCTATTTTAGAAACAGGGGACAAACTAAATCTAAAAAATAAATATCTTGTGGATAAGCATTCTATAGGGGGAATTGCAGGAAATAGGACAACGCCCATTATTGTCTCGATTTGTACTTCTGCAGGATTAATAATGCCAAAATCCTCATCAAGAGCAATAACAAGTGCAGCAGGAACAGCTGATGTTATAGAGACAATCGCAAAAGTTGATTTCTCTATGAAACAACTAAAAAAAATAGTCAAAAAAACAAATGGATGTATGATTTGGGGAGGAGGTTTAGGAATGGTTCCAGCAGATTCAAAGATAATTCATGTTGAGAAACAATTAAGCATAGATCCAGAATCTCAATTAATAGCGTCGATAATGGCAAAAAAACTTGCTGTTGGAAGTAAATATATAGTAATTGATATCCCTTATGGAAGGTCCGCAAAGGTAACAAAACAAAAAGCCTTACAACTAAAGAAAAAATTTGAAGAAATTGGAAAATATTTTAAGAAAAAATTAAAAGTTATTCTTACTGATGGCAGTCAACCAATGGGAATGGGGGTTGGACCTGCGCTTGAACTAAAAGATGTAATAGAAGTTTTAGATCCTCAAAAACAAGGTCCTAAGGATTTAGAAGATAAATCAGTATTGCTTGCAGGAATTCTTTTAGAATTAACTAAAAAAGCAAAAAAAGGAAAAGGGGAAGATATGGCAAGAAAAATTCTTTCTTCAGGAAAAGCTTTTGAGAAGTTTAAGGAAATAATTAAGGCCCAAAAAGGAAGTTTAAAAGAGATACAAGAGGCAAAATTCAAAAGAATTATTTTTTCCAAAAAACAAGGAAAAATAGTAAGGATACATAATAAGAAAATAAATTCTCTGGCAAGAGTTACAGGGTGCCCTAAAGATAAATTTGCTGGACTTAGAATCTATATCTCTCTTCAAGATAAAGTCAAAAAAGGAGACAAACTCTTAACTATCTACGCAGAATCTAAATCAAGGCTAAATGAGGCAGTAAGGTTTTACAAAGAAATAAAACCAATAACTATAAAATAGCACAACTAATTTTTTAAATCACCCTTATGTTGTTATTTTATGGCTGAAGAGTATAAAAGAAGAATTGTCAACTATTTTAAAAAGAATTTGGCTAAAGGGTATACCTCAGATTCTCTTAAATTTGCACTAATGTCCCAAGGATACTCTAGGGCAATAGTTGAATCTGCTATTGAACAAGCAAATAAAGAACTTGCTGAAAAAGCGCCAGTTCTTAGGGAAAAACCAGTAATAAAATATGAGATTATTGATGAATATGATAAACCAATAAAGATTAAGAAATCCTGGTGGAAAAGACTTTTAGGCTTATAAAAAGGTTTAAAATATATTAATTAGTTCTTATTTTGATGCCTCCGTCGCATAATGGTATTGCACCGGACTTGAGATCCGGGCCCTTTGGGCGACCAGGTTCGATTCCTGGCGGGGGCGTTAGAATCTTTTGGTTTGTTATAGGAAAAGAATAAAAAGAATAAGGACCTCCTGAATATATGAAAAAAGTAGTTAAAATTTGGGTAATTATAATAATTCTTTTAATTTTGGCCTCTTGTATAATTCTCTATTGTTCAACTAAAAAAGATAAATCAATAAATGAGACAAATACCCAAATAGCAAATCCTGCTTCAGTCTATTGCATAGATAATGGTGGAGAATTAGAGCTTAGAACAGATAAAACTGGTGGACAGTATGGGGTTTGTATTAAAGATGGGAAAGAATGTGAAGAATGGGCATTTTTTAGAGGAGAATGTGAATTATAATTAAAATGGGCAAAAAAATACTTTTAACAGTATTTTCAATTCTAACATTAATTTTAATTATCCAATCTATTCAAAGTATAGCAAATCCAGCAGCTGAATATTGTAATGATAGAGGGTATGAATCCAAGGTAGTAACTCAAGAAGATGGTTCTCAATCAGGAGTTTGTAATGTTCAAGGAAGAGACATTGAAGAATGGGAATTCTATAAAGAAAACCTAGATGTAAAAAAAAGTTATGATATTGATAGCATAGAAGAAAAAAATCTTACAAAAGAAACCCTACACAAAATAAGTCCCCTTGGAGATAGAACCATTTTAGGTATTTCTGAACAATCTTCAAGTAGAGATATTAGTGCAGCCACATCTTGGGATTGGAGAAATTATAACGGACAAAACTGGATATCTCCTGTTAAAGACCAACTTGGCTGTGGGGGTTGTTGGGCATTTTCGTCAATTGGAATAATAGAATCTAAGGCTAAATGGGATTTAGGTAATGGAGGATATAGCATAGACTTATCAGAACAAGATGTTATTACTAATAATGGTCAGGGAGGAAGTTGTTCTGGAGGACTAGAACCCTATGCATTAGGTTATGGTAGAGATACTGGAATAGTTAAAGAATCTTGTATGCCCTATACAGCAACAAATTCAGGTACAATGTGTGCAAATGGTGCTAATGAAAAATTAAAAACTTCTGGTTATGGGGGAATATCTGCAAATGCAAATAGTATAAAACAAGCGATAAATGATCAAGGTCCGATAACAGTGTATCTGGTTGCTTGCAATGACTTTTCTGCTTTTACTGGAAGCGGAATATATGCTCACTCGGGAGATGTTTTTTGGGATACTTCATGTTGGAATGAATGGTTGGTTTCCTTAAGCCTACATTCAGTATCTGTTATAGGTTATAATGATACTGGTGAATACTGGGTTATTAAAAATAGTTGGGGATCTAGTGCTTGGGGAGATTCTGGATTTGCTAAAATAGCTTATAATCAAAGTATTTATGACTCTGCAGCTTGGGAAAATGCAGTTCTATACGATGATGATGGAGACTATAGAGTCTTTTTCTTTGATGCTAGTTATTATGTTCAAAACACAGACATAGACACCCCTCCAACAGTCAATAGTGCTCAAGCAAATAACACTTATGCAAAGAGTACAACACCAATTAATTTTTCAGTTTATGCAATACCAAAATCTTCAAAACAATTGTCAAGTGTTAAAATTAATGGAACTTCTATGACTGGCCCTTCACTCCAATTAGGAGGAATATACAGTATAATAAAAACTCCAGCGCAATTAGGATACCCATCTAGTGAAGCTACTTATTTAATTCCAATAAATGTAACTGATGATGCAAGTATATCTAGTACAACCTCTGTTTCAGTTTCAGTAGATGACCTTGCTCCCAGAATTAATTCCATTACATTAAGTGATTCAGATGGTTATGTTAATAGCACTCAAATCTTTACCGTATATGTTAATGTGACAGAAGCAAGTGTTTCAAGTGTAAGAATAAATAATAGTGCTTTACCATTAGTAAATGGCCTTTACACCCTTGCAACTAATGCAACTAATGTTGGCTGCACTTCAAATGCTGCTTGCAATTTAACTGTTGTTGCTAATGACACTGTAGGAAATATAAATAATACTCAGAAAAGACAGATTATTGTTGATGACTCAATCCCTCAAATAAACTTAAATTACCCTAGTAATAATAGTTGGACCCCTACAACTTCGCCTAAACTTAATTACACATTCACTGATTCAATAAGCCCAAATGCATCTTGTGATTTAACTATTAATAGCTGGGGATACACCGTAACAGCAAATAATAATACTTTAAAAGAAATACAGGTTACAGGGCTAACAACTAATACTGAATATCCTTGGTATGTTACTTGTATAGATTTAGCAGGAAATATCAATACAAGTAGTTCTTGGATAATAAAATCAGATGTTACCATGCCTATCTCAAGCATTACATTAAACAATACTGCTAATTCAAATGGATGGGTAAG
>CAZRQO010000038.1:0-2772 GCA_964602425.1 Candidatus Woesearchaeota archaeon
TATTAATGAGGGGGAAACTTAATAATCATGAATTAAAATCAGGGGATAATATTGTGTTTGCTTCTATTGGTGGCGGGGGGCCTAATATTAATTCTGTTGTTTATAGAATGCCTTGATTGATTTACTCTACTTCAATATCCAATTTCCAGGAATTTCCTTTTCCAGAAGCCTCATGTTTTGTGATTTTTAATTCTCTTTGAAATAAAGGACAATTAACAACAAATGTCTCAAATTCTCCTCCTTCTCCTGCTGGATGAACTTTATACTCATCTTTAAGGTCTGTTACATCTTGAATAAATTTATTATTAATTTCTCTTTGAAGCCAAGACTGGTCTAGAGGATAAGCAAATACTCCTATTATTACAACTTTGAATTTACTTGTAATAAGTTTCTTAAGGTACTCTATTTCATCTATATGCCATAAAGGATTAATACACTGTAATTCAAGTTCATCACATATTTTTTGAATTCTTGATCTCTGATACTCTGAGTAAAGAGCTCCTGTAACAATTCCTTGAACTCCATACTTATCTTTTGCTGTTTTAATTGCTTCTTCTAAATCTTTAAGTTCTTCTTCTTTTATTCCTGGAGTTTTGTGAATTAATAAAGGAATGTTCATCACTTCTGCTTGTTTTTCTGTTAATTCTATATTTGGGGTATGAAACATATAACTCTCTGGATTTTCAGAAAACATAGAAATCAAACATGTAATCTCATGTCCTTGTTTTTGGGCTAAATAAGCAGAGTAACAAGAATCTTTTCCACCTGAAAATAAAACTCCGAGTTTCATTCAAACCCCTCGCCAATAGGATTTTCAAAATCTTTATTAATTCTTCGTATTCTTTTTCTTTTTTTATCATCAAAAAGCTTTATTTCTTGTTCAAGCTCTTTTTTAAGTTCTTCAATAGGGTCTGGATTGTGTTTTAAATAGATTTTCTTTAACCAGATATCAATCTCTTTAAAATGTTCTGGTTGATGAAGCCAGACTTTTTTTTGAGTTTCAAGATGAAGCAAAGGGGAAAAGGAAATAATTCTCTCCTCCCTGTCATTTCCAATAAAATCTGTGTAAGTTATTTTTTTATGATCATTATTTTTTTCAAAATGACCTGTTAATTTTTCATATAATTGTTTGATTTTATTTTTTATGCTAAATTTTCTTTTTGGTAAAGATATTCCACTTTCTCTTAAAGCATTTCTATTTATTATTTCTTTTTTGATTCTTCTATTTTCTGTTGTAATTGCTTTATTAAGGGCTTCAATTAGTTCTTTAAGTGTTACTTTTTTAAATCGAGGTACAGGAGATCTAGGGATTAATTCAGGAATTTCTTCATCAAGTTCAATTCTTTCTAGTTTATGAGATTTTTCTGGTTTTTTTCCAAAAAGAATTTCATCAATACTTTTTATATGTCTATTTAACAGGATTTCTGATTTAATTCTTAAGAGGAGAGAGGCAGCTAGTAATACCTTACTTGAGACAAAAAAATCTGTCTCTTCTATTTCTTGAATTTTTTTAAGGTAACCTCCTGTTAAAATAATTATATCAATATCCCAAGGGTCTAATTGGTCTGTATTAATTAAATCATAGATAATTTCTTTCCACCCAATCTCTCTACTAAATAGAATATCATGAATTTGCTCTTGTTTTACAGAAGTTTTTCCCTCTTTTTCCATTATAAAATTAAGGGGAATGGTTTTATAAAATTGATTGTAGTGTTCAATAAGATTATGTAGTGACTAAAGATATAATTCTCTTTATAAACTTTGATTGTCACTTTAGAAATAATACCTACTGTCATTTTTGAAGAGTAACATAACCGAAAGGTTTAAATAGAAAACAAGTCTCTATATTATATCACCTCTTTTTACCCAGGAGAGCGTGTTTGGGTGACTATTTTTTTACCTGAGCAATCTCTCCGAGGGTTTTTATGATCATTATATAAATTAAAAAATTAATGTGTGGGCTTATTAAAATGTTCGAGTTTTGCCCGATTATATTTATTCTTTCTTTTTGTTTTTCATTCCATCAATTAATCCTTTTTTATATGCTGTACCTAATTTCTTTATTTCTCTTTCTCTTTTCATAGCTGTTTTTCTATCCTTATATTTTTCATAATAAACAACTCTAGCATACTCTTGCCTGGAAACATAGGATTTTCTACTTTTAGATTTAATCTTTTTAATATGATCTTTTAATCTTGCACTGGGAGTTCTTGAAGTATATCCACAATAAATAGTTTCTTTTTTATTCTTATCTCTACATTTTAATAAATAGACATAATGGGTCATTTTATTCTTTCTTTTCTTCTACTGGCTTCTCTTCTACTGGCTTTTCTGGTGCTTTACCTTCAAATTCAGAATAATGACACTTACCACAATATACCCTGTTCTTTGCATTCATTAAAAATACACCTGGCCCGCATCTTGGACAGAATCTTTCTCTTGTTATTTTACCGCCTTCTATCTTGTATTTAGTATATTTCTTACTTGTTGGTTTATTCTTATGTGGCTTTTTTCCTTTTTTTACTGCTTTCTTTTTTCCCATTTTAAACTTGTAATTTAGTCTCGTTTAATTTTTCTTCTTTTGATTTCTCTTTTTCTTTTTTATCTTCTTCAGGAGTAGGTTCCTCTTTAACTTCAACAGGAGTATCTGTTTTAGGTTCTTCCTTTTTTTCCTCTTCTGGCTTTTCTTCAACAGGTTTTTCTTCAGCTGGTTTAGATTCAGCCTCTTTTTCTTTTTTTGTTAATTTTTCATATTTGTCTCTTTCTTCATTT
>CAZRQO010000038.1:2872-5143 GCA_964602425.1 Candidatus Woesearchaeota archaeon
TTCAGCCTCTTTTTCTTTTTTTGTTAATTTTTCATATTTGTCTCTTTCTTCATTTGAAGGATAAATATGAGCTCTTATTATAAATTCTTTCTCACCAAATTTTCCTTTAATATCTAAGACTCTTAAAGCATCAATTGGAAGAGAGTATTTTTCTGATAGAGATTTAATAACTTCTTGTCTTTTTGGAAGTGATTCTGCAACTAGTGTTGCAATTATCTCTTTTCTATCAAAAAGAGGGTTTTGTTCTTCTTTAGTAATTTTTAATTCCATTTTAGAATCAACGAGTTTTTATCGCAAAATTTCCTTTATCTTTAAGTTTTAATTTCTGAGCTATCTCTGATTTTTCTGGATTAAGGACAACAATCCTTCCCTTATATCCTTCTGTTAATTCCTTAGAGCCACATTTAGGGCATTTTTCTCCATGATCTACTATTGTATTACAAATTTTACATGCTTTTGCTTTTACCATTTTATTTTTTCTTTTTCACTGCCTTAACTACTTTTTCTTGGTCTTTTACAACCTTTGCAGCAGCTTTTTGTTTTTTAATTTGATCTTCTTTAATCCACTCTAATTTACCAAGTCCTGGTTGACGCATTGTTAATCCTATTTTTGGTTCATCTCCCCTATGACTTATTGCTACAACTCTAGCTAAGCACTGATCTCCTGTTTTTAGAGCTCTTTTTGAGGATTTTCCACTTAAAGTATTAGATTTACTAAAGCTTACATAATCATCCATTGTTTGTGAAATGTGAATCATCCCCCTCATAGCACCCATATCAATAAACGCCCCAAAAGTTGTTATTTCTGCGATAAGCCCATAAACAAGCTCTTGAAGTTCTGGTTTCCAAGTAAGTAATTTAAATTTTGAATTATAATATGCTGCTCCATCTCCTGGGATAATAACCCCCTCTCCAACTTTAAGTATCTCAATTACAGAGACAACTTTTCCTAATTCTTTATCATAGTACTCTGCATAAGTATCTTTAAGCTGTTTTTCAACAGCCTCTGCAGTTGGCAGTCCAAATAGCTTTGGAGCTACTCTGACATAATCTTCAACTTCTGTTAAATAGAACATGAAAATTATAGTAAAAATTGGTTTTTAAAGGTTATTCCTTTTGTGATTTAAAGAATTCTTGTGTTTTTGCTCTTACTTCATCCATTAAACTTATTTCAGTCTCAGGAAGTTCTTCAAAATCATAACCAGGAGCAGTGAAAAACTTAAGTCCGTAAAATAAATCATCTCTATCAAGATTTCTAGATCCTTCTAAAGGATCTTGAGGACACTCAAAAGTGGCCATTCTTAGATTCTTATCTTTTGATAAAGCAACCATCATGCCCCCATATTTTGTAGGTCTCTCCTCATGAATAAGATTAGAATCTTCTGTTCTAAATCTTCCTTTTCTTTCAATAAAATAATCTACTCTAAATCCTTCTATATTTTGAGTTAGATGTTGAAGTAAATTCTTAAGTGATTCTTCTGGTAAGGGTTGTTCAAAAGCTATTGTGGTTCTTTGAAATAATTCTTCCATATCCCCCATATAAAAATATTACTACTGTTATATATAAGAATTACTGTATAGAATTATACTAATTCCAATCTCTTCATTGCTCTGATAATCAATTTTCTGTTTGGAGTTCTGCTTTTAAGATCTTTATCCATTGTTGCAATAATTACTCCTTTGTTTTGTTTTGCATACCTTATTAGGCCTTCATCAACATAATCCTGTTTAAGATCTATTTTCTTAAGTTTCTTTTTTTGAAGAATTTTTAAAGCTAATTCTGCATGGTCTTTAAATTTTAATTTCTTTTTGGAATTGATAATTTTTTTGAGTTCATCGATAACTTGAATTGGAATAACTGGAGTAAGTCCAAGAAATTTAATTCCATCTAGAAAATCTATTTTATATTTTATTGCTGTTAAAATAAAATTTGTATCTAATATAACTTCTCTCATTTGGATTATACGAATGAATTAAAATTTAATTTTACTTTCATAAATATATAATAATATTAAGGTTTAAATAATCTTTTTTCTTTTGGGACTTATGAAGGAGCATGATAATGTCTTAAGGATTCTAAAAGAGACAAAGCAGGCAATTAGGCAAGGAGATACTTCTAAAATAAAAGAATTAAGTAATCAGACAACAAATACTGCTTCTCTTACACAGGACCCAGATAATATTGCTGTTGCTGTTATTGTTTACTCTATTGGAAAAATTTTAGAAAGAAAAGATTATCAGACTCTTAGAGGATGGAATAATTTCTATAGG
>CAZRQO010000039.1:0-5128 GCA_964602425.1 Candidatus Woesearchaeota archaeon
GCTATTTGAGTCCAATATTTTCTACCCTCCAATCTTTCCAATAATTTATCTCTAGAATAAAATTCATTGAAAGAAGCATGGGCTATTCTTAGGATATCTTCTAAATTCTTCTCTAAAACTGTAAAAAGATATTCCATCAAGTAACCAAAAATTTACTATTTATATTAATTTATATCCTAATCTCAATCTTCTCAAAATAATCCTTAAGAATCTCTTTTAATTCTTGTAAATAACTCTCTTTTGTATCCCTCTTTTTACTAAAACTCTCATCAATAAATTTTCCTTTATTTTTAAATCCCTGCAGAACAAATTTTTTAGGTTTTTTCCCACAAAGTTCATTAAGCCACTTGCTCATCTCTTCCATTTCTTTGACATCATGGATATCTTCTAATATAGTGGTTCTAAATTCATAATAATCTAATAAAGAAGAAATAATCTTAATACTCTTTTCAATCTTAGAAACATTAATATCAGAATTTGTTATTTTTTTATAATTATTTGGACTAGATTTAATATCCATTGCAACATAATCAATTAACTTACTTCTAATTAATTCTTCTAGTAAATCTGGAAAACTCCCATTTGTATCTATTTTTATAGAATATCCAAGATTTTTAATCTCTTTTAGAAAATCAATATCAATTGTCATTAATGGCTCTCCTCCAGTAATACATACTCCTTCTAATTGTCCTTTTCTTTTTTTTAAAAAATCTAAAATCTCTTTTTTAGAATATTTATTGCCTAAAGGAGAAAGAACAAGCTCTGGATTATGACAAAATCCACATTTAAAATTACAACCATACAAAAATAATGTGCATGCTATTTTTCCTGGATAATCTATTAGTGTAAATTCTTGAAAACCACTTATGTTCATTTTTTTATCCCCTTCTGGTTTGGGAACCTTTTCAAAAGGTTCATTTTAATCAAGCAGCTGCCTTAAGACTAGGACTCATCTCAAATACTTTCCTATCCTTAAATTCTTCCTGTTTTCCTTCATTCCACATACTAACAGGTCTTAAATATCCTACAGACCTAGAATATACCTCACATTTAGTTCTTTTCATTTTCACCTCCTTTAATTGATTCTAGCCGGAGAATCCGGTCTTATTTCATTTACTTGTTTTCCTTGAATAGCGTCTATTACTTGGGCCCTATTAGCCATTATAACCTCACTTCCTTCTGCTTCTTGTTCTATATATCCATTTTCCTGGTCACACTTAGGACAGTACATATGTTCCCCTGCAATATACCCATGTATTGGACATATAGAAAATGTGGGCGTAATAGTAAAATAAGGAAGATGATAATTCTCTGCAATTTTTTTCACAATTTTTTTCACACCTTCTTTTGATAATCTCTCTCCAATAAAACTATGAAAAACAGTTCCACCAGTATACTGACATTGTAAATCATCTTGTAAATCCAGAGCTTCAAATAAATCAGGAGTAAAACCCACTTGAAGTTGTGTTGAGTTTGTATAATATGGCTTAGCCTCTTTTTCTCTTACTGCCCTCTCATTTGCAACAATAATTCTACCAAATCTTTTTTTATCATGTCTAGCAAACCTATAGGTAGTTCCTTCTCCTGGAGTTGCTTCTAAATTATAAATATTTCCAGTCTCTTCTTGAAATTCCTCTAATTTTTCTCTCATGAATTTTAAAACTCTTACTGCAAATTCTTTTCCTTTTACAGTTGCAATTGTCTCTCCTGGCATAAAATTCATTATAGATTCATTCATTCCTAATAAACCAATAGTTGCAAAATGATTCTTCCAATACTCTCCCATTTTCTGTTTAATTAATCTTAAATAAAATTTAGAATAAGGATACAAACCTTTTTCAGTAAATCTTTCAATAGCTTTTCTTTTTATTTCTAGACTCTCTTTTGCAAGTTCCATTAATCTTGATAATCTATTAAAGAAATCATCCTCTGTTAAACATGTAAATCCTAATCTTGGCATATTAATTGTAACAACACCAATACTTCCTGTTAGAGGATTACTTCCAAACAATCCTCCTCCACGTTTTCTTAATTCTTTTTGATCTAACCTAAGTCTACAACACATACTTCTAGCATCTTCTGGCTTCATATCAGAATTAATAAAATTTGAAAAATAAGGGATTCCATACTTTGCAGTCATTTCCCAAATTAAATCATGTTCTGGATTATTCCAATCAAAATCTTTTGTAATATTATAAGTTGGAATAGGAAATGTAAAGACTCTCCCAAGAGCATCCCCTTCAAGCATACACTCTGCAAATGCCTTATTAATCATTATTATTTCTTTTTCAAATTCTTTATAAGTCTCTTTTTGAGGTTCCCCCCCAATAATTACTGGTTCATCTCTCATATACTTTGGAACTTCTAAATCCATTGTTATATTTGTAAAAGGAGTTTGAAAACCAACTCTTGTAGGAACAGACATATTAAACAAAAAACTCTGCATATGCCCTTTTACTTGTTTATAATTTAAATTATCATATCTTACAAAAGGTGCAAGAAGAGTATCAAAATTAGAAAATGCTTGTGCTCCTGCTGTTTCTCCTTGTAAAGTATAAAAGAAATTAATCATTTGTCCAAGTGCAGAACCTAAATGTTTTGGGGGTTTACAAGTAACTTTTCCAGGGACTCCTTTAAATCCTGTAATTAATAAATCCTTTAAATCCCAACCAACACAATTACCAGAGACAACTACTTTTCCCTCCCTCATTACAATTAATGTACCATTTTTAACAGAAAAATCATAGACTTTTCCTTTATATTGCTCTTTTACTACTTTTTTTCTATAAATTGGAGTCAAATGCTTATTCTCTACAGATACCATATAGATATTCATTCCTTTTCTTTTACTAATAGTTCCACAAACACCAATTTTCAACAAACATTCAACAACATCCTCTGCCAATCTTTTTGACTTTGTATAATACTTTAATAATTTGCCATTACTAGAAAACGACCCATCACCTTTAAACAACGCAACTAAAAATTTCTTAATTAAATTAGGTTCTAGTTCTTTAATATTATTAGGGACATACTTCATATTAGAAGTACCAAAGCTTTTCAAATAATAAAATAACTCCTTAGAATGCAAATGAATATTAAACTTTGAAGAATTATTATAACTTAACTTCATCTTGTCTAGTAGCTCTAAAATTTCCCCTCGATATTTCTTCTCAGATTGTGCAATACTTATTCTATAATCTCCTTTTCCCGCTTCATAAGCTGAACCTTCAGAAAGATACCATCCCATAAATTCTAGGTAATCATTTATCTCAAAACTTCCTATCTCTTTTTTCCTATTCCCTCCTTTAACCTTTGGAATATTAAATCTCTTTATTTTTCCCCCTTCCCATTGAACTTGCTTATCAAATTCCATCCCATATTTAAATTCAGGAGGACAGACAAACTCCCAATCTTTTTTATGTTTTCTTCTTACTAAAAGGCGATGTTCTGGAGTAACTAATAAAGAAACACTTCTCCCTTCAAAAGAATACATTTCTCCAGAATAATTGTAAATTTGTTTATCATAAGGAACCTGGAATTCTAATTTTCCTGTTTTTAGATTTTTAGTTGCGACTTTTTCATTTTTTTTAATATCCTTAAATAATTTCCATCCATTCTCTGTTAATATTTTTGTTTTATCATCAAAACAATAAGCTCCTAAAGTACCTAAATCATGAATATGAATGTCACAAGCCTCGTGTGCTTGTCTTATTGCCTCTGGGTAGACTCTTCTTACCCAGTAATTATTAATAATTTTTGTAGCAATATAATTATTTAGTCCTTGAAGCGAAAAACCCATATTTGAATTCTCTTTAACCATCCAGTCATTTAATCCAATATAATCATCAACCACCTCAATAGTATCAAATAATCCCTTTATATTTCTTAATTCTTCGTGACTCTTCCTATAGAGAATATATGCCTTAGCAACCTTAGCATGTCCTTCTTCAATTAATAATTTCTCAACCATATCCTGAACATCTTCAACTTCAGGAATTTCTCTTTCTCCATATTTTTCATCAATTTGTTTACCTAGTATCTCAGATAATTCTTTTGATCTAGTCTTATCTGTTCCCCCAACTGCTTTTACAGCTTTCCAAATAGCTTCTGCAATCTTATCCTTATTAAAAGGAACTACACTCCCATCCCTTTTCCTAACTTTTTTTGTCATTCTTCTTTTACCTCTTTAATTTGTCCATCTCCACTCCATTTAATCATACTTCCACCTCGTCTGGCATCTTCAATTGTAAATCCTTGTGGATATCTCTTTTTTAGCTTTTCTATGTTCTGTTGTAGTATTTCCTGCATATCCCATTTAAAAAAATTACAAATCATTGCACTATACCAAAACATATCTCCAAGATTTTCTTTAATCCCATCTTTAACATCATTTTTATGTGCAAATGTTTTTTTAATACATGAAGCAACATCTCCTGCTTCTCCAGTAATGCCTAGTCCCCATGTAGCTATTTCTACTTCTGGATTATCAAATTTCTTTGCAGTTAATTTTGCTAATTCTTGGTAATCTCTTAAATTCATTTTATCGCCTTTATCTCTTGTTTAAAATCTTTAATATTTTGAAAATCTCTATAAACAGAAGCAAATCTAATATATGCAACATTATCTAATTTCTTTATTTTTTTCATAACTAATTCCCCTATAATAGAACTCTTTATCTCCTTTCTACCTTTTTTTCTTAATTGTTCTTCTATCTCACTTATCATTTTATTTATCTTCTCTTTTGATATTGGTCTTTTTTCAAATGCCTTATTAATTCCTCTCTCAAGCTTATCCCTATCAAACTTTTCTCTATTCCCATCTTTCTTAATTATATAGAGCCCATATTTACTGATTTTTTCATATGTTGTAAATCTTTTCTTACATTTTAGACACTCTCGTCTTCTTCTGATACCTTCAGGAGAGCCTCTTTTATCAGTTACCTTAGACTCTTTATTTGAGCAAAATGGACATTCCATAATATTAGTAAATATACAATATATTGTATGTTATATACCTCTTTATTACTATTACTTGTAGAGTATAGAACAAAAAGCCAAGAAGTATTTAAAGGTTACTTACTATCAAATGAAGGTAACATTTTCACCAATAAGCAATGTTTTTAAAT
>CAZRQO010000040.1:0-4651 GCA_964602425.1 Candidatus Woesearchaeota archaeon
TCGGTTTATTGATTTTGATGATGCGGCTCAGATCGATGGGGGTTCCAATCACCACGGCATCACACTCCGTATTGTTTATGGTCGTTTCCATGTCTTTCAGCTGCTGCTCACCGTATCCCATGGCCGGCAGCAGTGTTCCAATCCCCGGATAAAGCTCAAAGGTTTCCGACAGCCGGCCCACTGTGTACGGCCGTGGGTCAACCAGCCCGGCCGCACCGAATTTATGGGCGGCAACAACCCCAGCGCCGATCTTCATCCCACCGTGGGTCAGGGTTGGACCGTCTTCCACTACGAGAACCTTTTTCCCTTTTACAACGGATGGATCATCAATATCCAGCGTGGAAGCGCAGTCAATGACAATCGCATCCGGATTCACTGCGGCAATGTTATTTCTCACAGTCTGGATGCCAGCGGCATCAGCGCTGTCCATCTTGTTGATCACCACAACATCTGCAATCCTCAGGGTCACTTCACCGGGATAATAGGTGAGTTCATGACCCGGGCGATGAGGGTCAACAACAGTTACCATTAAATCGGATACATAGAATGGGAAATCGTTGTTTCCTCCGTCCCAGAGTATGACGTCACAGCCGCTTGGATCTTTTTCAGCCGCCCTCACGATTGCCTCGTAATCAACACCCGCATAAATGACATTGCCACGAACTACATGAGGTTCATATTCTTCCATCTCTTCAACAGTGCAATTATATTTTTTAAGATCAGAAAGCTCTGCATAGCGTTGTACCTTCTGAGCCACGAGATCGCCATAGGGCATGGGATGACGGATAGCCACAACTTTTAAACCCTTTGCCATCAGAATTTCTATGATTCGCCGGGAGGTCTGGCTCTTTCCGCACCCGGTTCTGATCGCCCCAACAGATATCACCGGCTTGGTGCTTTTGATCATGGTGTCTTTAGGACCCAGTAACACAAAATTGGCGCCGGCCGCTTCCACGATAGCACTGACGGACATGACATGTTGATAGGGAACATCACTGTAGGAGAAGACACAATCATCAACTTTCAGATCCTTGATCAACCGTGGAAGTTCCTGTTCGCCGTAAGTGGGGATGCCTTCCGGGTACAGATGACCGGCCAGTTCGGCAGGGTATTGTCTGCCTTCGAGGTCCGGAATCTGGGCTGCGGTAAAGGCAACCACATCGTAGGCTTCATTGCCTCGGTAATAGGTGTTAAAATTATGAAAATCTCTTCCTGCCGCTCCAATAATAATCACATTTTTTTTCGACATACCTTCTCTCATCTCCTTCCAAGATTTATATGTATTGCAGTTATGTTTCTCATCAAAGAATGAGGCACAGATTTGGATTGACAAACTCTGATGACGCCGAGAAAAAGTGAAAATGTTTACAGGGCCTCATATAGGCATAGTGTTTACAAGAGTCATACCCAGAATACAACTTCTATTCCTCGCCATTTTCTTGGCATATGTTATTCGACAATTTCTGTTCCCGCATTGCCATCAATCGCTTTTTCAATGTCTTCAAGGTGACAGATGATAGCCCTGTTGTGGGTGTTTTGAAAAAACTGTGTAACCGCTTCTACCTTCGGCCCCATGGATCCGGCCGGGAAATGACCGTCCTGAACATATTGCCCCAAATCCTCCAGGTGGACCTTTCGAAGTACTCTTTGATCCGGTGTTCCCCAATGGATAGCAGCGCCTTGGACGTCTGAAGCAATAACAAAGATATCCGCCTCTATTTCCTGAGCCAGAACTGAACTGGCCAGATCTTTGTCAATGACTGCCTCTACACCGCGGAACTTGCGTTCTTTGCGAATCACAGGAATTCCGCCGCCACCGGTGCAGATGATGATAAAATCCATTTCGATGAGCTTTTTGATCTCCCGGTGTTCCACTACAGCTATGGGCTTGGGGGAGGCCACAACCCTCCGGAAACCTTTGTCGGTTTTCACCATGTGATAGGGTAAATTGGCTGCTTCTTCTTCGGTATAGAAAGGGCCGATCGGCTTGGTGGGCTGTTGGAAAGCAGGGTCGTTTTCGTCGACCACGACATAAGTTATCAGCGTGACAAAAAGCTGTGACCCGCTAATGTCAATTTCCATGAGTGCTGTGTCCAGAGAGGATTCAATCATGTAACCGATCTGCCCCTGGGTCATCGCTCCAATAATCTCCAGCGGCATTTTGGGAACCTCATGGCAGCTTTCCTGCTGCAATAGCAGATTCCCGACCTGGGGACCGTTGCCATGGGTAATCACAATGGTGTATTTCTTAGAGAGTCGCGCAATTTGTTTCATGGTTAATTTGAGATTCTCAAATTGCTCCTCGGCGGTGCCCTTTTGTCCCTTTTGAATTAAAGCATTGCCGCCAAGAGCGATCAAAACAACCTGCTTTTTCCCCATCTTTTCATACCCCCACATGGAGGTGATTTTCCGGATTGCAAATCAAAAGGGTCCACCCCCCATGGGCTACGAAGAAATATCTCTCGTCTTTGTGCCGTTGCATAAGCCCACAGTATCGACATTCCAGTATAGTTAGCTTCCCAGTGTAGCCACCATCACCGCCTTGATGGTGTGAATACGGTTCTCGGCTTCATCAAATACGACCGAGGCCTCGGACTCGAAGATATCTTCCGTCACTTCCATGCCGTCCAGACCAAACTTCTGGTAGATCTCCTCACCGATGACCGTCTCACGGTTGTGAAACGCCGGCAGGCAATGCAGGAATTTTACATCGGGGTTGTTGGTCTTTTTCATGGCGGCGGCATTGATCTGATAGGGTTTGAGTAACGCAATCCTTTCTTTCCATACATCTTCCGGCTCGCCCATGGAAACCCAGACATCCGTACACAGGAAATCACATCCTTTAACGCCGCTTTCCAAATCATTGGTAATGGTGATTTTGGCGCCGGTTTCTTTAGCGATTTTTTTCGCCTTTGAAACCAGCTCTGCGTTGGGTTGCACAGTTTTCGGAGCCACAGATCGAAAATCCATGCCCATTTTGGCGGCTCCCACCAAAAGTGAGTTGCCCATGTTGTTTCTTGCATCGCCCAGGTATGCAAACCTAACCTGGCTTAGCGGCTTGTCGCTGTGCTCCACCATGGTTAAAAAATCCGCCAGCACCTGGGTGGGATGAAATTCGTTGGTCAAGCCATTCCACACGGGAACACCGGCATGTTTGGCCAGCTCTTCCACGATGTCCTGCCCGAATCCCCGGTATTCAATGGCGTCATACATCCGACCCAGCACCCGGGCCGTGTCCTTCATGGATTCTTTGGTGCCCATCTGAGATCCGGATGGACCCAGATAGGTGACATGGGCCCCCTGGTCGTAGGCCGCAACTTCAAAGGCACACCTGGTCCTGGTAGATGCCTTTTCGAAAATAAGGGCGATATTCTTTCCTGTCAGTCTGGGTTGCTCTATTCCCGCGTATTTTGCCTTTTTCAGGTCAACAGAAAGATCAAGCAAGAATTTGATTTCGCTTGGACTAAAATCCAAGAGCTTTAAGAGATGCCTGTTCCTGAGATTAAAGGCCATTCATCCCTCCTTTTAACGATTAGGGAAAGCGGTTTATTTTTGGATATAGCTCCGTGTACACAATACCATGTCGGCGAGCCAGAGAATGCCCCTTGTTTAATATTTGACACCATTTTGCAATTCACGTCAATGGAGCAAGCCCTCTGGGCTGTCTTTTTACACGGCTCTTCAAAAAGAGACGTCCTTATTTCTTTGTCAAAATAACTGCAAATCCATCGCGGTGAAGATCAGCTCCGTAGTGCACGGTAAGTATGGAAAGACACAGAATCTAGTATATCGCACGTGTTGCGTCTCATCATGTGAAAGAGCAAATCAAATGCCAGGGCAGCACGCGGAAACAAAAAAAATATTTGCTGTATTTTTAAATAGTTACAGGTATCGGACAAGAGAAGAATGTCTCGGCCTAATAAATATGAGTGTAGCATCGCACAGATTTGTTAGGCTACACTTATGTGCGATACTACAGGGTTTCTGCTGGCCTGCTAATATTATATTTTTGAAATCTTCGATACATTGTCCACCGGGTGATACCCAGAGAGCGAGCAGCCTTTGAAATATTCCAATCGGTTTTTTCCAAGGCCTTTAGGATCTTTTCAGGATCATCAGTCGTCGTCTTTTCGGAAAACCGTCTATTAACGCGAACATAATCCCTAAGTTCGGCAGGAATGTGCTCCAACTGAATGGTTCGGTTTCGACAAAGCACAAAGCCCCTTTCCAAGACGTTTTCTAACTCCCGGACATTCCCTGGCCAAGGATAGTTCATGAATGTTTGCAAGACCTCATCCGATACGCCGCTAATGTCTTTTTTATAAGTTTTTTTCAGAACCCCACAGAAATGCTCAATCAGCAAGGGAATATCTTCATACCTCTCACGGAGGGGTGGCATTCTGATTTCTATCACATTGAGGCGGTAATAGAGGTCCTTCCGGAACCTTCCCATGTTTATGGCTTCTTTCAAATTGCGATTGGTCGATGCGATAACGCGAACATCCACTTTTTTCGGATTCGATTCTCCAAGCCGCTCAAATTCCTTATCCTGAAGTACTCTTAAGAGCTTCAACTGTATCAGTGGGGAGATATCACCAATCTCATCCAGCAGAATCGTACCGCCATCGGCGGCCTCAAAACGACCGATTTT
>CAZRQO010000041.1:0-4591 GCA_964602425.1 Candidatus Woesearchaeota archaeon
ATGCATTAAGAGAAAGTGGGAGATTACAAGAATTAGAAAAAGCTGTTCAAAAAGAATTTAAGTGTGGTTTAGAATATTTAAAAAAATTAGGAAATCAAAATGACTGAATTAACTGAAAAAGAGGAAAAAGCAAGAGAAAGAGTTTGTTTAGCTTTAGATGTACCTACAGTAGACAAAGGATTAGGTATGGTAGAAGAGCTTTCACCATATGTTAAAACATTTAAAGTTAATAGCTTACACGATTCTGCTGCAAATGAAGGAGTTAGTATGACTGAAGAGATCCTTAGAAAAGGGGCACATACTTTTCTTGATTTAAAATATCACGATACTCCAAATACTGTTTATAATTATGGTAGAGAGGCTGCTGTTCCAGGAGTTTATGTTTTTAATGTTCACGTAGCTGGTGGAGAAGAGATGTGTAAAAAAGCAATTGAAGGTGCATATGAAGGTGCACAAGCTAGAGGAATTGAAAGACCAAAAGTAATTGGAGTAACTGTCTTAACAAGTTTAGATGATGAAGATTTAAGAACACAAGGTTTAGGAATTACTTATGATGATTTAGTAAGAAGAAGAACAAAGTTAGCTAAAGAATGGGGATTAGATGGTATTGTTTGTTCTGCAAGCAAAGCAGGAAATTTAGAAAAAGAGTTTGGTTCTGATTTCCTTTACGTAACTCCTGGAATAAAATGGGAAGGAAAACAAGGAACAGGACAAAAACAACTTTATACTCCAAACAGAGCAGTCCAAGATTGTAAAAATTCAATACTAATTATTGGAAGTGCAATAACAAAGGCAGAAAACAAAAGAGATACAGCTTATGAGATATTAAAAGCAATGGCTAAACATCTTTAAGACTTATAAACTAATTCTTCTTTACTAATTCATGAGAGTTAGATATAGTTTTTCTTCAAGAAGAACAGGACGCTTGGAGAATATAAGAAAACAAAAACAAGAATTTCCAAAAGTAGTTGAAAAACTAATAAGGTCCTCTGACATAATCCTTGAAATCCTTGATGCTAGGTTTATTCAAGAGACAAGAAACATAGACTTAGAAGAGCATATTAAAAATCAAGGGAAGAGATTAATCTTTGTAATTAACAAAACAGACCTCCTCTCTAAAGATAAAATAAATAAAAAAGATTTGAACAGGGCTTATCCTCATGTATTTGTCTCTAGTAAAACAAGAAAAGGAAGCAAGGATTTAAGAAATAGGATAAAGATTGAATCAAAAAAAATTCAAAAACCAGTAGATAAAAGTGGAAAAATCACAATAGGTATTATTGGTTATCCAAATACTGGAAAAAGCTCTCTAATTAACATATTAATAGGAAGAAAAAAAGCAGGAACAGGTGCAGAAGCAGGTTATACAAAAGGAGTTCAGAAATTAAAACTCACATCAGAGATACTTTTAATAGATTCTCCAGGAATTATTCCAAAAAAAGAGTATTCTAGTGTAGAACAACCAAAAATAGCAAAACAAACAAAGATTGGTGGAAGGTCTTTTAGTCAGGTTAAAGAACCTGAACTTGTTATTGCAAGTATTATGAAAGAGTTCAGAGGAATTCTTGAGAAACATTATAAAATTAAAGCTAAAAGTAATTCAGAGCTACTAATCGAAGAACTTGGTAAAAGAAAAGGTTTTTTGAAAAAAAAGGGATTAATAGATGAAGACAAGACAGCTAGGTTTATATTAAAAGAGTGGCAGCAAGGCAAGATTAAGATTTAATTTCCTTCACTAAATCATTAACAAAA
This sequence comes from Candidatus Woesearchaeota archaeon, assembly GCA_964602425.1. GTDB lineage: Archaea > Nanobdellota > Nanobdellia > Pacearchaeales > GW2011-AR1 > WJLC01. The sequence continues at coordinate 1,753 of CAZRQO010000041.1, forward strand.
CTAAAATCTCCATCTCCTAATAAAACAACATCATATATTTCCTCAAATACTTCTAGACTCTTCTCTACATTCTCATTTAAAAATCCAATTGTAATCAAATTATCATAATCAAATCCTTCTACCATACCTAAATCACCTATACTATCCCCCAATAATAAAACATTTTTTCTATCTTGAACTTCTGAAGTACTTAGTTCCACTTCGGTTTTATTAAAAACATGGATAATCTCTTTTATTCCAGTTGATTTTCCATTTTCATCCCAATCCAACAAATTAGAAATTACATGAACATTATCATAATAAACTCCTTTTTGCTTCATAAACTCAATAATCAAGTCTCCAACACTAGAAGACATTATAACTAAAGGAATATTATTTTCTTTTAAGAAAATCAAAAACTCTTCAACACCCTCTCTAAAAATAAGAGTATTTTCTGCTATCATATTGTTAACTGCAGTATTAATTGTTTCTTTATCTAATCCAGATTCTATAAGCAAGTCAAAATGCTTTTTCCACCACTCATACATTTTAGCCTTTTTCTCTTCAATTGTTATATTTGGATCTATCTCAATAGGATGATATTCATCAAAAAGAGTATGGGCTCTAGGAGCATAATCCTCTGTTAAATATCTCCCATCTCTTAATTGAGAGATCATTGAAGAAAATCTTTCTTTTCCTTTAATAAAAGCCTTAGTCAAAGTCCTATCAAAATCAGCCAACACATGGAAATTTTCAAAACCCCCATTAATAATTGCATTTTTTCTTTCTTCAAAATCATCACTTGAAATAATTATCTTCATTTTATTTCTCTCCCATATAAAAACCATCCAACAATCACAAATAATAAAGAGATAAATGCTAAGCTATTTGTAATAAGAATAGGGAGATTTTTTAATTCAATACCATATAAAATCCAAATAATAGCTCCTGTAAAAAATATTAAAACAGATAAGATTGAAATATCTTTAGCACTTTTTCTTTTAAATATCTTAATAACTTGTGGGAAATTAGCAATTCCTATTAAAGTTCCAAAAATTGTTGCTAAAGTTGCAAGTAATGTCATATCTCTTTAACCATATAAGTATCCTCAAGCTTATACCCAAGTTTCTTATAATAATCTCTTACCCCCACACCAGAAATAATACTTAATTTATTAATTTTTGCCCCCTTACTCTGCAATTTGGGGTACACTGAGCAGTGTTTTTTCACAATCTTTTCAGCTTCTGTTATAAGCCACTTTCCAATTCCTTGATGCTGTGCTGCAATATTAGATTTTTCTCCAAGTTTCAGGGCCTGACCATAAACATGCAATTCACGAATAATAGCTTTATTATCATAAATTCTTAATCTTAGTAATCCAAAAAGTATGTCCTGTTTATTAATTACTTCTAAAAAATACTCTTTTCCTTTACTTGCTTTATACTTTGTAATTTTTAATTTTAAATCAAGATTAAGTCCCTCTTTTTTAGCAAACCCAACCTCCCTATATCTAATTTCTTTTAATTTAGCTCTTTTTTGCCTTAATTCTCTTTCAATCTCAGCTCTTAAATCAATTTTTTTTGTTCCAGCAACAATGTACTCTGGTGGAATCTCCCTCATGACCCTCATAACTCTACAGTATCTTGGAATAACCTTAAGCATTACAATAAGTAAATCTTTGATTTTTTGTTTAGAGTACGGCTCATACTTTTTTTTCCAATACATATCTTCAAGTTCAGAGCAAGGCATTACCTGACAAGGATATAATTTTAACTGGTCTGGTTTAAAATCCTGGTTCTTAAAAAGCTTCTTAAATAATCTCAAATCCTTTCTAGCACTGCTTCCAGGTAATCCAGGCATAATATGATATCCAACTTTAAAACCTGCATCTTTCAATGTTTTAGTAGCATCAATCACATCTTTAACATTATGTCCTCTCTTAACTAATTTGTAAATTTTATCATCAATAATCTGAACTCCAAGTTCAACACGTGTAGCACCAAACTCTCTTAATCTATTAATATACTGGATACAAACATCTGGTCTAGTCTCTATGCATAGTGCAATACACCGATGTTTAGCTTTTTCATTAAGTTTTTTAGCAAATTCCAATGTTTTAGATTTTTTATTATTAAGAGCATCATAACACCCTTTAACAAATTCATACTGGAATTTCTCAGGATATTGTAAAAAAGTTCCTCCCATAATAATCAATTCAATCTTATCAACAGGATGATTCATTACTTTAAATGCTTCTAATCTTGCTCTAACTTGTTTAAAAGAATCAAACTTAACCCTACTTGCCCTTAAAACAACAGGACTTTTAGGAGTATAACTCTGAGGAACATTTAGATTAGGGCAGTAAATACAACACCCGTGCTCACACTTTCTTGGAGGAAGCATAACAGCTACAGGAGTTATTCCTGAAATGGTTTTTGTTGGTTTTCTAATCTCTCCTTTCTTTGGCTTAAGCATATTTTTCAATATTTAAGTAAGTTTTTAAATCTAAAGTTTTTTATTCAGCAATGAAGGATTTTATAATAATAATTTTAATCTGGATAGCAATGATTGCTGCTTCTTTTTGGGAATCAAGAGTTGAAGGAAAAAATGCCTGGGATAAAGGCAAATTAGGATGGAAATGGAGGATTGGGAAAAGGGTCATTATGACTTCTTATCATTTCTGGCTGTTTATCATAATGTTTCCAGCATTGCTGGCAATACCCTTAGTATTAGACTTTAGTTATAAATTACTAGGAATACTAATTAGTGCTTATTTTTCTGGACTAATAATTCAAGATTTTGGGTGGTTTGTTGTTAATCCTGTTTTTCCTTTAAAAGATTTTAATCCAAAAAAAGTTAA
>CAZRQO010000042.1:0-4238 GCA_964602425.1 Candidatus Woesearchaeota archaeon
TTATAGATATTTACTCTATAAATGATGATGGAAATCTACTTGATGCAGCGGGAATTGGTGCTGTTGTAGCATTAAAAGAAGCTTATATTCCTAAATATGATGAAAAAGAGGAAAAAGTAATTTATGGAGAATTAACAAAAAATAAAATTCCTTTATCTAAAAATATTACTTTTCCTATTACAGTTCATAAAGTTGGAAATGATTTCTTAGTTGATCCTACAAGAGAAGAAGAGGACATAACAAAATCACGGGTTACAATCGGATTCCATAAAGAAGGCATAGCTTCTATGCAAAAAGGTAAAGAGGGGAGTTTAAGTGTTAAAGAGTTTGAGAAAGTTTTAGATATTGCTGAAAAAACATGGGCAGAAGTATTTAAAAAAATAGAAAAACATCTGAAATAATGGAGAAACAGTTTAGTAAATATGAGATTGCAAGAATTCTTGGAGCTAGATCTCTCCAAATAGCAATGAATGCTCCTTTACTTATTAAAATAGATAAAGAGGATTTAGAAAAAATAAAATTTGATGCACTAAAAATAGCAGAGGTTGAGTTTAATTCAAATATTCTTCCTATATCAATAAGAAAACCACTTCCACTGAAAAAAGAAGGAAAATTAAAAAGACCAAAGGAAGTTAAACTTAGTGATAAAAAGATAGAAAAGATGGAACAAGAGGAAGAAAAAGAGATTGTTGAGGGTGGAGAAATTATGGAAATAGCTAATCCTGAAGAGGAAGTAGAAGAGACAAAACCTGCTCCTAAAGAAGTATAATTATTTCTATCAAAAACATTATAAAGGAATTTTGTTTTTGAGTTTTATGGTTGTAATAAAAAAGGTGGTGGCTACAAGTCTTTTAGATTCTCGTAAAGAAAAAACAATTTTAGTAACAATTAAGACAAATATAGGGTCTTTTTCAGCTAGTTCTCCTACTGGGAAATCAACAGGAAAGCATGAAGCTAAAACTTATAGAAAAAGTTTAGAGGGGGATATTAAAACACTTAAAGATTTTAGTGAATATTTTTCTGGGGAAATTATAGATAAATTTGAGGATTTAAGAAGAATAGAAGATATTACAGATAGAAATATTGGAGCTAATACTCTTTTTGCTTTAGAATCTGCTGTTTTAAAAGCTCTAGCTAAATCACAAAAAAAACAAGTGTGGCAAGTGATAAACCCTGATGTTAAAAGACTTCCAAGATTAGTAGGAAATGTTATTGGAGGAGGAAAGCACTCAAAAGCTGAACAAAAGCCAGACTTTCAAGAGTTTGAGTTAATTCCAGATACAAAGAGTGTGAAAGAGGCTTATGAATTAAATAAAAAAGCAAAAAAAGAAATTGAATCTATTCTTAAGAGAGTAGATAAAAAATTTAAGAGTAAAAAGAATGATGAAAATGCCTGGGTAACTTCTCTAAATGATAAAGAGGTTTTAGATGTTTTAAAAAATATAAGAATTCCTCTTGGATTAGATATTGCAGGTTCTAGTTTTTATAAAAGAAAAAAATACAGTTATGATAATCCTCTTTTTAAGAGAACAGAAGAAGAACAATTAATGTATATAAGCAACTTAATTAAAAATTTTAATTTATTATATGTTGAAGATGCTTTTCAAGAAGAGGATTTTGAAGGATTTGCTAAACTTCTTAAGAAATTTCCAGATGTTTTAATTGTTGGAGATGACTTAACTGTTACAAATCCAAAAAGATTAGAAAAAGCAATTAAAATGAATAGTATTAATGCAATAATTATAAAACCAAATCAGGTTGGGTCTTTATTAAAAGTCAAAGAAGTTGTTGAGATGGCTAAGAAAAAAGGTATTAGAACTGTTTTTTCACATAGAAGTGGAGAGACAGATGAAGTAATTCTTGCTGATTTAGCATTTGGTTTTGAGGCTGATTTCTTTAAATCAGGAACAGAAGGAGATGTTCGTGAAAAAAAGATAAAAAGATTAATTGAGATTGAGAAGGGATTGAGATGAAAAAAATAATAAATTTTAACAAAGAACCTTTAGGTCCTTATACTGAAAAACAAATAAAAAATAATTTTGATGATTCTGAAATTGTTACAATTAGTGTTAATCCTGAAATTGTTAAAGATGGAAGAAAAAAAGTTTTAATGTTGCCTTTTAAAAAAGGAAAATTTGGAAAAATGGATAAGGCAAGTTGGCATATGGATCTTGGAAAAGATTATGAAGAAATATATTGTCAATATAAAGTTAAATTCAGTAAAGGTTTTGATTGGAAACTTGGAGGAAAAATACCTGGATTTAGGGGAGGACAAAGAGTAAAATGCAAAATACATCCAGAAAAAGGATTTTCATCAAGAATTATGTGGCGTCCAAAGGGAGAGATGCACCAATATGTTTATTATCCAAAAGATAAGAGCAATTACGGAAGAGGTTTTTGGTGGCATAATTTAAATTCAAAGAAAATGCAGAGATTAAAGTTTAAACCAGGAAAATGGCATACAATAAAAATGAAAATTAAGATGAATAAGACCTGGGCAAATCCAGGACATATAATCTGTTGGCTTGATGGAAAATTAGCAATGTATCAAGATATTAAACTAAGGCCCAAAGGAGACAAATATGGGATTGGATTCTTAATGTTCACAGTATTTTTTGGAGGAAATGATAAAAGTTTTGCTCCAAAAAGAGATTCTAAGATTTATTTTGATGAGTTTATAATATCTGATAGGGAGATATAAAAAAGAAGGGAATAAAATGAATTTTAAACAAAAGTTTGAGCCAAAAGGAAATAAGATTCTTCATGGAGCAGGACAAAGCCCAGAACAATTTAAAAAATATTGGAAAGCTGTTGAGAATTATAAACCAGTTATTTATATGGAGTATGTAAGAACAGACGAGATAAAAGAAAAATTTCAAAAAAAGATAAATAAAATGTTGAATATCTCTAAAAATTTAATACCTCAAATGGGGTTAAATTTTAAATCTAAGTCAAAAGGAGATATCTGCAAACCAATAGAAGAAGGTAAATATGATTCAGAGATTATTTTTATGATAAAAGTTCTTAAGAAAATAAAAAATCCTTGTTTTATTAGAATTGGGTATGAATTTGATAAAAAAGGAAAATATAATCCAAAATATTTTGTAAAAGCTTGGAAACATATTGTTGATTTAATTAAAAAGAATAAGGTAAATAATATAGCTACTGTATGGTGTAGTTGTCCATATAAAGGAACAGAAAAAGTTGAGCCATTTTATCCAGGAGACAAATATGTTGATTGGTTTGGGATAGATGTTTTCTCAGCAAGATATTTTAAAGGATATCCTCCTGTTGAAAATTTTTTAAGATTAGCAAAAAAGCATAAAAAACCAGTAATGGTTGGAGAATCTTCTCCAGCAAGAGTGGGGGTTGATAGGGGAAAAGAAAGTTGGAATGGGTGGTTTAAACCATATTTTAAATGGATTCATAATCATCCAATAATTAAGGCTTTTTGTTACATTAATTGGGATTGGGGAAAAGACTGGAAACAACCAGAATGGCTAAATGGAAGAATTGAAGAAAATGAAGAAGTTAGAAAAAGATATGTTAAAGAATTAAAGAATAAAAAATATATCCATTTAAAATGAAAAAAGAATTCTGGAAAGATTGGAAAAGAATAACTAAATTAGAAAAAGATGCTATTAAAGTATTAAAATTCACAAAAAAATTTATCTTAAAAAATATTCCTAAAAAAGACCTTATTGCTATTTATGTTAAAGGCAGTTTCATTCGAAGAGAGATGAATAAAAATAGTGATATAGATCCAACAGTTATACTTAGAATTAACAGAAATATAAAGAAAGTAAAGAGATTTGCTAAAAAATATAAAAAAGAATTTAAACCAGAACTTAATTTAGGAGTTCTTTCTCTTTGGGAATTAAAAAACAATAAACATTTCTATAAATCTAAAAAACCAAGAGGTAGTCCGTACTTATTTATAAGGAAAGTTAAAGATTATAAATTAATTTATGGTAAAAAAATTAACCCTGAAGACTATCCTAAAAGAGAAGATAAGATTTTTCTTGAGAAAAGAATAAAGGCCTTTCATAATCTATTTATTCCTATGTATAAAGAAAAAAAGCCACTAGATATTGGTTTTTCTGGATTATTAAAACAAGTTTTTTGGTTAGTTGAGTTAGAAGAACAAGTCAAAGGAAATAATCCTCCAGCAAGTTGGAAAGGGTTAGCAAGATCAGTCAAAGACAAAGACCATATTATTCATGATACTCTTAAATATA
>CAZRQO010000043.1:0-4197 GCA_964602425.1 Candidatus Woesearchaeota archaeon
GGCCACTTCCATCAGAATTTGGTCCACCCCCACTAAAACCTTTTCCAGTTGAATTTATTAAAGAACCAGAATAAATAGTAATATTTTCTGCAGTAATATTTACTGATACATTACCAGCTGTTGCTGAATCTACTATTAATGTTGCATTATTATAAATATAAATTTCAGAACAATTAATTGAAGTATTTATTGTATAATCTGTGGTTATATTCCATATTCCATCTGTATCTGGACAATCTCCCCAATAAATTGGTACCTCTAAAATTGTAATATTATTAGAAGATTTTGTCTCACCATCTTCAATACCATCATTTGGTGTTACTGAACAACTCCAGTTTTCTCCAACACTAGTTTCTTGTGATACAATTAAATCTGGTCTGCTGTTGTTTAATGCAAGAATTTGTTCTGCTGATAATGAAATATTATATACACGAATATCATCTAAAGTGGCATTAGCATAAGCATTAGATAATCTTCCAATAAAAAGATTAGCAGTTGTCGCATCAATTGTATAATCAGAAGGAACAGCATCTTGTGTTAAATAAGAAGAAACTTCAGAACCATTTACATATAATTTAATTTTATGATTAGGGTCATCTTTATCATAAGTCATACAAAGATGACTCCAATTATTTATAGGAACAGAATAATAAGGACCAGTACTATAATAAACAGTCCCGCTATGGACAATATAGGCTTGAGGATTTTCAAAGTTTTGTCTATACTTAAGTCCATAACCTTCAACAGAAGTGTATTTACTTAAAACATAATAGACACTAACTGTATTGTCCTTTGGATATATCCAACTACAAATTGTAATAGCATTGACTGGATTTAAACTACTATCATTTCCACAATCAATATAATCTCCATCTCCATCAAATTCATAAGCTCCTTCATTATCATATCCAGAAGTATTAACCCACTGAGCACTTCCATTCAGGGTTACATTCCCATTATTCCCAAATCCAGAATAATCTTTTGTATATGTTGAATTACTCCCGCCTTCAAAAGGCATATTGAGAACCATAATTGAAGTATCATTTCTATACCAATTGAAAATATTCTTCACTGAATCTCCCTCTGCATCATATGTTGATTGATTATAACATGTAAGATTATCATTAGTATAATTATTACCAGATGTTGAATTAAGGATTGGAATTCCTTGTATTGGGGGATGATTAGGTTCTTGTATTGTAACATTATCACTTGCATTTAGAGTTGTAAATCCTGTCTTATTACATGTTACATTCCAGGTATAATTGCCAGCAGAAGAAAAACTCCTATTATAATCAAATAAATTCACAGTACCATTTAGGATCATATCATTTCCAATAGAATCATTAAAATTAATTGTACAATTTGCATCACTTATAAATGTGCCATTTGTGTAAGTATAATTAGCAAAGAATTTGACTTGTTCATCAGTATATTTAATCTGGTTGCCATATGGCATGCTATCTGTCTCATCCCATATTGTTAAATTTGCATCAGGACCTATACCAAAACCAGTAAAGTGCTGTGCAATAAAACTAAGATTTCCACTTTCCCCTCCAACACAAGAGACATCTTGGCAGATTGTATCATCTGTACAATTTCCATCTATATCTGCCTCTGTAGCTATGATAATTGTAGAATAATCTATAATCAACTCTTCAACAGTGCTATAAAAACCAAGCGCATAATGAAGAGAAAAATCACTACAATTCACATTATATAATGTAACATTTGCAGTGGAATTTATGCTTTCATGCAAAGCAGGGGTATTAATACTTACAAAACTTTCATTAATTCTTATATTACTATCATAATCTTCGCTTTCAGCATTAACAGGATTTATCCATTTAATTTTACCATATTGTGCTCCAAGAGTCATATTAGACACATTAGTTAAATCCTCTTCTGCACTGAAATTTGTACTTCCATATTCAACAGGAAAATTATCAGTATTTGGAGGAGTTGGGCCAGTTTGGAATATCACCTTAACCTCAAAATAATTCTCATTGATTGATGCTGGGGGTGGACCAGAGATAGTTCTTTCTCCAGTCAATGGCTCATAAAATCCTGATGCAATTATTTCTATTTCTCTATTATATCCTTGTTGTTTAATAGGAAATTCCTCAAATTCTATATAATATTCATCTCCTTCATATAAAATAAGATAATCCTCATCTATATGATTAATCAAATTAATATTAGAATCAGTTACTGATATTGGATTTAAAGTAAACACTCTAGTATCATCGCCTAAAGTGTCTGTTACTCTCAAGCTAAGGGAATCTATGTAATCTATTTCATGGAGCTCATTAGCCAGTTTTATCTTAGGCTCTTTTATTTTGCTCAATATGCTATATTCTATGCTCTCGTTGCCCTTTGTCTGCAGACCCTTGAGTATGTAGTTATCAAACACATAACTTGTCCCATCATATGAGTAAACAAAGGGACATGGAACATCTCCAAAATAATAGGCTCCAGCAACTCCAATGTGCATATAATTACTGCTGTTGATTAAGTCAGAGAACCCAGAAGTATAAGTATGGTTGTAGTTGTAATCAGACAGTCGCGGTGTGGTTTCATTCACCCAATTTAACCAGGTGCTAAATGTGTGGTTTCTAGTATACAATGCGAATTGTCCTGAGTAATCTAGGGGGTCATAACCTATCCAAGTGAGGGTTATGTTTACAATATCCCCAATAGATTCGTTTATATTTATTGCATAGAGGAGGTTAATGTAACCTACATATACATTGTTTGTCCAGGCATTCCGGGAGACGTCCAGGTTGGCTACACCGTCGTACCGCAGTTCTGTGTATTCTGTGTAATCTGAATCCCCTGGGGGCTCTGGGGGATTTGTTCCTTTGTACAAGTTATTGTATGCCTTGTTGGTGATGGTATCTGTAAAGTTATAAACTAATGTTGTATAATAGACTTCCCGAATTATCAAATCACTTGAATTAACCCATGATGCATTGTTTGTTCCATCTGAAGTCAATACAGAACATATCCAATTTTCACCTACTGTTGTGTTTCCAGATGTAATTGTGGATATCAATGTTAGTGTGTCATTTGCCATGGTTGTATTCCCAGCAAGTTCAGTTACCTCAATGCTATTGTTATACCATTTATAATATGCTGTTAAGGGTAGTGATCTTTCATCTGTTGCATTTGCATAGCAGGTTAAATCATCTATAGTAGAATTATAAATTGATGTTAAATTTAGAGTCATAGTTGCATTTGATGGTGGGATTAAATCCTCTTCTTCTCCTAATGGCGCATATACACTTCCAAAATCAGTTATATTTACTCCTACAACTCCTGTTGTTAGGTTTAAGATTCTTGATTCATTCCATCCATCTTGAATCCAATCTGTTCCATTATTCTTCCATATTTTTAAAGTTGAATTAGCTACATCTAATGGAATATCAGAATCATTAAATGTAATATTCAAATAAAGCCATGAGGGACCATTTGCTCTTGTTATATTTACATATTTGCTGATATTTCTGTATCCTGCTTCATCTGTTGGTGGATGAGTTACACCTTTTATGTCAATAGTTCCTCCTGGATAATCACCAGGTGCGTAAATAAAGGATATACTTGTTGGATAGCTACTTACCTGCTGGCTTATGAATGTGTTATTTTTAGCACTATCTTCAAGACGAATCTCACTTACGCTGTTGTTGTAGAGCATATTATCCTGTAAGATATTATGGCTAGCAGAGTTTGCAATACTAATCCCATAATATGTATTATTATAACTGGTTACCCTAGTAAAAATATTGTTATTGGACGACTCTATTAAACTAATTCCATTATAACCTTCATGGCTTGTTATATCAGTAAATGTATTAAAAGATGAAGACATACGTATTTGAAGCCCATGACCTTCAGTATTATAGATAATTATATCTGTTAGATTACTATAATTAATGTCTTCTAGAGTGATTCCTTCAAAATTATCATAGCTGGTTATATTAAAAAGAGTATTATTTAAAGAAGACACCAATTTAATCCCAGCATCATTACTGTCACTAAAATTATAGATATTACAATTTCTTATTGTGTTATTTGTTTTACTCTCAATATATATCCCAAATTCATCTAGACCAGAGCCATCTCCATTAATATAATAACCTTGGCAATCTAAGATTTTATTACTAAAACTAGCTGGATTATTAATACATGTTGCTGTAT
>CAZRQO010000044.1:0-4095 GCA_964602425.1 Candidatus Woesearchaeota archaeon
TTTCAATAAGTGCAAAATTGTTTAAATGATCTAATTTAGAAATTTTATCTTTATCACAATAGATAAAATTTACATCTAATCCTATTCTTTCTTGAAGATACTGTCTTGCTAAATCAAAAGACTCTTGTGAATACTGAGTATCAGGATTTAAAGATACATATAAATTAATTGGTTTTCTTTCTTGGCTTGGTTCTTCTCCTTGAAGTAATTTTTTTACTAGTGGACTTACAGCTGCTCCTGCTACTCCTACAGCTGCAGTTGCTAATCCATATTTTAAAAAATCTCTTCTTGACATTTCCATAGTAATAAATCACCAATTGGATTTATAAAACTTACTATTTATAATAACTAAGAAGTAGTAACAATTTAGGGTTACTTAATCTCGTATCTTCTTGCTAAGTCTTCTTGAAAAGTAGTTGTCTCTCCGATAAATCTCTTTGATTTTTTTGCTTTGATGATATCATATTCTTCTTGAGAGACTGGTGCACTTGGCATCTCTGCTGGAGATGTCATATGAAATTCCTGTCCTGGAATTCTTCTCTCTCTTCCAACTCTTCTTAAATCAATTGGAGAGATTGGAGCTATTTGAGATACCATATCAGGGGTTATTTCTCTTTGTCTTTTGATACTCTCTTGGTATTTTGATTCTATATCATACTTCACTGTTTCATCATATTTTCTCTCAGGTGGTTTTTTTCCTGAAACAGGAGTAATCTCCATTCCTTTTTCTAAAGAAGTAATTTCTGGCTCTTCTTGAGTTACTCTCTCTAAAACAGGAGCCTTAGGTTTAAGTTGAAGAAATTGTTTGAATCTACTTTGATCTGGGATTTCTTGTATTTCTACTTCTTGTTCTAATTCTGATTTTTCAGATCCTTTATCTTCTTTTTCTTGATTTTTTTTATCTTCTTCTAATTCTTTAGCCTCTTTTTCTTTTTTCTTTTTTCTTTTTTTTTCTTTTACCATTTATATTAAAGAAAGTAGAAATATATAAAAATATCCCTTTGTTGTTTTGAGTATGAAAAAGGGGACTCTAGTGATTGCATCTACAATCTTAGTTGTAATTGGTTTAATTCTTTTAGTTAGTTCTTTATCTATTACTGGAAATGTTATTTCTAATAAAATTGGTAAAACAACTGGTTCTATTTTAGGATTGGCTTTGATTATTGGGGGGATTTTGTTATTCCAGTTAGAAAGAGCAGGAGGATTAGAAGTCAAAATATATGCAACAACAAAACCATTAGAGGAGAGAAAAAGTGAAGAAGATACTACAAAATTTTGGATTACAGATCCTCATATGATTTTTGGAGGAATTGGAAAAGTAAGCTTAGAGGAGTTTAAAGAAGGTATAAAAAAATTAAAATCTGACCCTACCCCAGAATTAATAGAAATTGCCAGAGATGCATATGTTTCAGACTTAGAAGAGTATATAGCTCAGGGAGGTGAGAAAGAGTATAGAGCCAAACTGTTTTATAATGTACTGATGGGACCAAGAGTGGCAGCTACATTGTCAACAGAACAGAGAGAGAAAATAAAAAGAGTAATGAAATCATTTGATCCAAAAAGAGGATTGAATAAAGAACAAAGAGAAGTCTTGGGGGAGTATGATATTATATATGAAATAGGAAAAAGTGGAAGAGGCCATAATAAGCTTAAATCTCCTTATGGAGATAAAGCTGTTTCAATTAGTCCAAGTACAAAAAATTTTGTTGAAGCAGTTACTAGTGATGTAATAGATTTAGCAAGACGATATCTTGCTCATGAAAAGGATTAAAGATATCTACTTAGATTTTGTTTTAATCTTCTTGATTTTTCTCTATCTTCTTGTCCTTGAACTGCATAAACTACTTTAGAATCAGAATTTATACTAGATAAATCTGTCTCATTTGACATCCCATATACATTTATTCCATGCCTTTCACAATATCTTGAAGTCACAGGTATAGAACCATCTACAAAAAGAACATCAACTCCTCTTTTTCTATGTTTTTCTGCTAATTGTTTAGCTAAAGTAATATCTCTAGAAAAAGCACTTAGACAAGAAATATCTATTATTTCTGTGTCATATTCAGGTCTTGGATCTTTAACTTCTTGTGTCATTTTCAGGCTTTTTTATATATATTAAATCCCTTATAAATCTTACTATTTATTGTAACTTAGAAGTAATTACAGCTAGGTATAACTCGGCATTCCATGAGCCTTTTTGTAAATATCAAATAATTTAAATGCTAATTCTTCTGAATCCTTACTTGTAAAATCCCTTAGTTGGGTTGCTTCAAGCCAGGTATCTTTTTTTACAATAATATCTTTTTCGTCTTTTTCCTCTGTTTTTGGGGTTTCTTTTGGTTTATTATTATAATACCCAATCATAGCTAAAAAAGGATTACTCTCATCAGAAGAGGATTTCTTAGTTTCTTCTTCAGGTTCTTCTCCTTCTTTTAAAAAGGAGTTTATTTCTCCTTGTATTTGTTTTAGACTATCATCAGTAATCCCTTCAATTAATCTTAGAGCATCTCCCATATCTGATTTTTTCATTTCTTGTTCTAGTTTTGCTAATTCATCTTCATTCAAAGTATAACCTCTAAATTTAATATCCACTCTTCCTATGTATGTTGATTGACCCTGTGCTCTTTGAGGAACAGCCCTAAATATAAAATCAATCAAAACACAGCTATAATATTTTCTTTTTAATTTATTAAGAACACTATCTTTTACAAAATCAGAAGGAAGATTTCCTGCATTTGCAGCAGCTTTAATATCTAATTCTTTTTTTCCTAAAAGAGTTAATTGTAGTATTGTTCTATTAAAGGAATTCACTAGTGCTGCACTTTTTGATATTTTTTGTTCAAGTTTTTGTGCAGATAAAAGATAGGGTTTAGCCCACCTTGAGTAGAGTTTCAGACTATTAACCTGGCTTCTTAGATAATTTCTTTCTATTTCATATCTGCTTCTTAATTCTTTTTCTGATTGTTCTAACCATGTATTAAACTCCTGTATTCTTGGAAATAAAAGCCTTTTAACTCTATCATTTAAATCTAGTTTTGCTGCATCTTGTATATTATTTATAGCCAGGAAAGCATCAATTATTATTGGAAATCCTCCTTGAGTTGCCATTGCTTTTATGCTTGAATTTCCCTTATTAATATCTACTCTATCCATCCAGAGTTGTTTTAGGCCTAGAATTGCTGATCTTTTTAAATTCTCATCTGTTGAGTTAAGACCATCATAGCTTTGAAGTCTGGTTTTAAAATCTTTTAAGTCATAAAGGATATTTAATACGCTTTTTAACACCTGATTTATATCTACTAACATTTTCCCTGCTTGTTGTTGCATTACTGTTGCTCGTGTTCCTAATTCTCCAAATTCTGCTGAACCTGGACTTGGAGAGAAATTGTCAATGAGTTTTTCTGGTTTTAGGCCAAAGTCCTCCATTAAGTCTAAAACAAAGTAATAAAGTGGCTCTAGTGTTTCAGAGTAGGATTCATAAGTCAGGGTATGTTCTTGAGCTATTTTGGGTTTGGCTTTTTCAGAGGCTTCTCTAAACCCCTTTGTTTTAATCAAATCTTTAAATTTTTTTAATTTTGATTTATCATCTCCATAATCATAATATAAATCTGGGTTTATTGTTGCAATTATTTGTGTTATTTCTGCCATTTTAATTAGAATGAATATGAGTTTAAAAAAACTTCCTTTAAAAGAGAGTTATGCCTAAACCAAAACAACTAAATTTAAAAATAGCCTTTATATTATTCTGTTATGGGATGGCTATTTAAAAAGAAAGATGATGTTCTTGACTTGACTGAGAGGTATAAAAAACAACAAGAAAGACTTGCTTCAATAAAAAAACAAGAGGATACATCAAATACTTCTTCTGTAGGGGCTATAGGTATTTTTGGTATGCCAACTCCTACTCCAACTTCTAATTCAGGATATGTAAGTGCTTCCTCTGAAGAAGAGAAAAAGAGAAAACTTGCAAAAAGACTTATGGATATAACTGACAGACTTGAGGATTTATCAAATCAGATATATCATTTACAGCAGAGAATTGAGTTATTGGAAAAAAAGAATAGTGTAGGTTATTAATTAGATTTATTAATG
>CAZRQO010000045.1:0-4021 GCA_964602425.1 Candidatus Woesearchaeota archaeon
TGAGAAATTAATTCTTCTAAATCCTCTGGAGTTGCTCCTGCTATTTCAATTAACATGTAATTATTTCCAGTAAGGTCTTTAACAGGAAGTACATTCATATCTGCAATACCATAAACATTTAATCTATTACTAACAATAGCAATTAAATCATTAAGTTCTCCTGAACTTAATTTCTTTTCTTCAGCTTGTACTAGTGCTCTTGCTCCTCCTGCTAAATCTAATCCTGTTTTTATTCTTGTATTAGGTATATCTGCTACAGTTATTTGAGGGTATTCGTCAGAGAAGAAGATTATCTCTCCTTGGTCAGTTGTAATGGTTGTTTTAACTTTTTCACCTGTATATTTTCCTTGGAGTAAAGTTGTAAAGTCTTCTATCTTATTTACAGAACTTCCGTCTATGCTAGTAATTATTTGCCCTTGTTTTAATCCTTGTTCAAAGGCAGTTGAGTTTGATTCTACACTAGTAATTAAAACTCCTTTTTGTAAAAAAGTAGGAGGAAGCCCAAAAATAGATATTAAGGAAAAAAACATAATAATTATTAGTATCCAGATTCTCCAAGTTATTTTAAATTTCATTTTTTCTCTCCTTAGATTTAGCATACCATTTTAAAATTCCAACATTTGTTATCCAAGTATTTAGAATATCAAATCCTAATCCTATTACTAGAATAGTGAATATTTGTGTTAAGACTACTGAAAAAGACCTTACAACAAATAATGCAAAAAGAACAGCTAAAAGAGAAGTAAGTGTCATTGTTATCCCTGTTTTAAATGCTCCAAATATTCTTTCATTCAAGGTGCCTTCTCTTCTTTTCAGAATTCTAGTTGTTAAGAGAATATCAGTATCTACAGAATAACCAATCAGCATTAAGAATGCAACAATGCCTGCTGTGGACATTTTCATTCCCAATACATTAAAGAGGGCTAAAGTCATTATAATATCTGCAAAAGCAGAGATAATAACTGCAGAAGAAGGGATTAGTGTTCTAAATATAATAAAAACAACTAAACCCATAAAAATAAAGGCAATTATTATTGCAATTATAAGTTGTTTATAAAAACTCTCACTAAGAGAACTCCCTGTAAATTCAAAACTACTATTTTCAGAAGTTAAATTATATCCAAGATAATCTTCTAGAATCTGTCTTGCTTGGTCTCCTTCTGTCTTTGTCTGAATAATTACTGCTTTTTGTTCTCTAGTAACTAAATCATAAATTGATTTAGTACTAATATCATCTAATTTACCAGACAAATCTTGAGTTAATTTATTTATATCAATCTTGTCATATAAAGTAATTGAAGTACCTCCTGTTAGAGAGATATCTTTTTGCATAAAATCTCCTGTTTTAGAATAAGTAACCCCTATTTGAATAAGTGCTAAGATTAATATTACTAAAGGGATTACTAAGAGTAGTTTATAATACTTATCATGAAAATTTTTGTTTTCTGTCATTTTTTATTTGATGCGCGGACCGGGAATCGAACCCGGGTCATTTGGTTTCTTCAAAAATAATTTTGGAAGCCAAAGATTCTACCATTAAACCATCCACGCTTATAATATTTAGTGAAATTCCATTTAATAAAGTTTACGATGCCCTGGAAAGGATTTGAACCTTCGACCCTCACATTAGGAGTGTGATGCTCTATCCAGACTGAGCTACCAGGGCTAAGTGCGGAAGCTAAAGCTTGCGCAAAAATGCTTTCGCATTTATGCGGAAGAAAGGATTCGAACCTTCGCAGGCACTAAGCCACAAGAGCCTTAATCTTGCCCGTTTGACCACTCCGGCACTTCCGCATAGAATTACCCCGCATTTCCTATATAAAAAGTTTTATAATGAAAGCTAAAAATCAAAGATTTTTGTAATCCAAAACTTTATAAACAAAACGAAGTATAAAGTTTCGGAGACAGCCATAATAGGTTGGAAACGCCTGTTCCCATTCCGAACACAGAAGCTAAGCTTCCTATGTTGGTGACAGTAGTGGCCGAAAAGCTGCCAAATCATCAAGCTGTCTTTCACTATTTTTTTATACTCTTGTTTCTTTAATAATTTATGAAAAAAGCTTCAAGAACAGAGATGAAGAAACAAATAGATGATTTCTTTAAGGATATTAAGAATAAGACCCCAAAAGAAATAAAAAAGATTAAGAAACTTGCTATGAGCAAGAATTTTCCATTAAAAGAAAAAAGAAAATTATTTTGTAAAAAATGTTCTTCTATATATAAGAGACCAAAAATTAGAATTAAAAATAAAATTAAATCAGTAACTTGTGAGAATTGTAATTATATAAGCAGGTGGAAAATTTAGCTCTTTTTATATCTAGAAACTAATTCAATTAAATCTGTTTGTCCTAAGAATACACTTCTGCAGCAGTATCTTTCTAATCCAAGTTCATCTAAAACTTGTTTGGGATTTTTTCCTTCTGCAACTTGTTTTTTGAATTCTTCCCATAATTGTCCTATTGGTTTTCCACATGAGAAGCATCTGCATGGTATAATGATTTTAAGCTCCTAAAAATTTTCTGTTTTTGTTATTTAATTTAAATTTTAAAGGATAGTCTTTTGCCAAAATAAAACCAAATTCCTTTAATAATCCTAACTCTGAGTAAACTTTGGACTTTTTTAAAGCTTTCGCAATTTCTTTTTGTGTTTTAAAGGGGTTATTCCTAAGATAAATTAAAACTTTTTTTAAATTCTGTGGAACTTCACCTTTTCCCTTGCATAAAAATAAACTGTGACTTATCTTTTTTGTATGTTTTAGATAAGGTAAAATCTTATTATAAAAGGCTTTCTTATTATAAGAAATTAAACACCCCCCATCGTAACTTTTATATAAATCCAAATTTTTAAGAAATTTTGAATATACTTGTATCAAATTTTCATTTTTACATGCCCATCTAAAAGACTGATTATATAAAGAAACATTGCCTTCTGCATCAAACAAGCCTGCAAAAAAACATTCTAAATTATTGATTTTCTTTAAAAAGTTCTCTAAATTATGGTATAAATAATAAAAAAAGGAGGTAAAAATTCCATTAATAGAATGTATTGATAAAACCCATCCCTTAATCTCTTTATTTAAGATAAATTTTTTATCATAAAAAATGTCTGGTTCTTTAAGATTTTTAGTTATATATAATATTTTTTCTACAACTTGATAATTTATCTTTAAAAAATCTTCAACGAATTCGAGAATCTCTTTATTTTGATTACAGATTCCAAATCTCTTCCCGCCAGCCCTATCTCCACACCACAATCCAAAAAAGTATAAGAATTTGTTATCAAGAATTATTTTTCTGGGAAATTTTAACACAAATTCTTTTTTCTTTTTATTTGAATGTGTTATATAACTTACTTCTAGATAATTCTTTTTTCTTTTTATATAATTAAATTTTCTTGCCCCAAAATTAATTAATTTAATATATGAAGAAAACCATTTTTCAAAATTGAGATTATTCTTATTTAAAATCAAATTTAACCCTGGAATTTCTTGTTTCCATTTTTTCAATTTTTCATTTCTTATTTTTCTACCCTTATTGAGATTATTTTTGATCAAATCGTTTTTATTAAAAATTGAGATAATTTGATTATTTAATTCTGGGGTTGTTGTTATATTGTGCTCTAACAATTTGGTGACTATTTTTCTGGGAACACTCTTGAAATTTAAATTTTTATAGCTTCTTATAGAAGCAGCAGGAATACCTAAAACATAGCTTGATTTAATAGAACCTCCAAATTTATCAATTACTCTCTGAAAAAGTATTCTTTGAAAGTTAGGAAATAACATCAACATTTCCATATCTTTTTTCATAATAAAATAAATTCATTAGAACTTAAATACTTTTCTATTCAGGAGCATCTTACTGGAATTATCATATTATTTATCCTTTATTTTACTTTTTAAAATTAACTATTTATTCATATCTCAATGCTTCTACTGGATTAAGTTTAGAAGCTTGATAAGATGGAGCTACTCCTGAAATAACTCCAACAACAAAAGAAAAACCTAAAGCTCCAAGAATCA
>CAZRQO010000046.1:0-3916 GCA_964602425.1 Candidatus Woesearchaeota archaeon
AATGACGAGATTGGAACTCCTTATTGTGTAACTATCGATGGAGATTCTGTAAAAAATAAAGATGTTACAATAAGAGATAGAGATACTACAAAGCAAATTAGAGTTAAAGTTTCTGAACTTAAAGACACTCTAAAAAAATTAATCGACGGAAAAATAGAGTTTGAATCAGCAGGAAAATTAATCAAATAATTTTTTTAAAATTTTTAAAAAAGTTTTTAAACAATACTTTCTTAATATATACAATTAAAAAGAGGTCTAAACAAATGGCTAAAAAAATGACTGCTAAACAAATTACAGCTAAGGTAAAGAAACTTAAGAAAGCGATTGTTGTTCTTGAGAAGAAGAAAAAAGCTATGGCTAAAAAGAAAAAAGTTAAGAAAAAGAAAGTTGTAAAGAAGAAAAAAGCGGTAAAAAAGAAAAAGAGAAGAAGATAAATTTTTATTTTTATTTTTATTTTTATTTATTATAGAGTTTAATATCAAATAATTTTTAAAGTAAGTTATAATTGTTATAGTATGACTGAAGAGTGTGTGTTTTGTAAAATAGCAAAAGGAGAAATCCCTGTTAAGAAAATTTATGAAAATGATAGTTTTCTTTCTTTTCCTGATGCTAATCCTACTATAGAAGGGCATAGTTTAGTTATTCCTAAAAAACATTTTAAAACTCTTTTAGATTTACCAAGTACTCTTGGACCAGAGTTTTTAGATTGTGTGAAGAAGACAACACTAAAACTTATAGAAAAGTATAAAACAGAGGGATTTAATTTAGTAAGTAATAATTTTCCTAGTGCTGGGCAGGTAGTTCATCATGTTCATTTTCATATAATGCCTAGAAAGGAAAAAGATGGGAGAGAGCTTCGTTTGAATAAAAAACACTAATTATTTAAAGAATAGCTTCTTATTTGTATTATGGCTAAAAAAACAAATGTCTGGAAAATTTTAGCAATAATTTTTATAATACTTTTTGTTATTGAAACCTTATTTATCTTATGGATATTTTCTGCAGGTACTAAAATGGTTAAAAATGAAAATATTTGTGTAATTAATATTTGTAATTTAGGGTCAGAGGATAGTGAATATGATTCTTATTATTATGATGATTATGAAGAAATATGTTATTGTTATAAAGATGGAGAAATAGCCCACCAAGAAATTATTACCGGAAGTTTTTTAAAATAATTCTAAAAAACATTGAACATTATATTTTTAAATAAACCTTATCTAGTAATTTTGACTCTGTAGCTCAGGGTTTAGAGCGCTGCTCTCATGAGGCAGAGGTCGGGAGTTAAAATCTCCTCAGAGTCATTTTTTCTTATTATTCTCTTATAAAATAAGGATTAGTATACAGTAATTGTTATAAAGAGTATTTTTATTCTTTTTATGCTCGAAAATGCTTAAAACTAAAGAACCTGTTGCAATTGGAAAAGTACTTGATAAGGGGGGATATTCTAAAACGAATCAAGGAAGAGGAACCCCAGACAAAACAAATCCTGGGCCAGAAGTATATTATTTATTTGATAAAAAATATCCTAATTTAAGTTATTGGATCCTAGATGGAGCAATGACTGTTAAAGATAAAAAAGTGAGTATAAATTTTTCTCATCAATCTAATGTAGATTATTTTAATGAAAATCATGATGCTAAAATGAGAGAGTGTTGTAGAGAGTTTTTTGGAGGGGAGAATTTTGAGATTGAGTATGGAGTTGATAAATCTCTTTTACCTGATGAAAAATCTGTTCCAAGAAGAGTTGATGATTATCCTCAAAATAAAAAACAAAAACCCAAAAAAACTTTCCCATATAAAACAAAAGGGGGGTTAGATGATCTCATCTCCTTTCAAGGAAATGAGGTAGCCATCGAGGAATCGAGATTAATTTTAGATTTGTTAGAACAGGGAAAAGAGCCTCAGAGTATTGTTTATTTTGAAGGGCCAAATGGTTCTGGAAAAACACAAATTATATCTTCAATAGGTTATGATGCCTTTGAAAAAAATATCTTTATGAAATATGTAAGAATTAGACATATACTAGATCATTTTAGAATTCATGATGGACGTTCTCCTGCTTTATCTGAGTATCTTAAGGATTCTAGGATTTTAGTTATAGATTCTTTTGAGGATATTTTTAATTCTAAAGGAAAACCTTTCAGGGGGGTTCAGTCTCTTATTCATGAGCTTTTTGATTATGCTTCAGAAAGAAGCATTCAAGTTATTTTAGCAACAACTCAAGAGGGTGGAGAAATTGTCTCAAAACTTGCTGAAGCAGAGAATCCTGCTCTTAAGGATAGAGTTGCTGGAGTAAACAGAGTAGAAATGGAACTTCCTTTTGATGATAGAGTAGATTTTCTTAAAGAATTTATCCCTTCTTTAGTGAATAATTACCCTAAAGATGAAGGAGCTCTTGAAAAACTCGCACAGTTTTATCATAATTCTCACCCTAAACCAGTTTCAATGAGAGATATGGCAGGAACTTTTTTAACTGCTTCAACAATCGCTAAAAGAAAAAGGACAGAAATAACATCTGGTATAGTTAATAGTATTCTATACCACCAGCATAAACTTGAACCTGAAAAAAGTTTTAAACCAGTAGAAGTTTTAAGTGCTACTGTAAATGCCATGTCTGATTTTGATGTTAAAACCATAACAGGTGGAACAAGAACTGCACAAGTTGTAAAAGTAAGAAATTATGTTTCTTTTGCTTTAGATAAACTTTGTGGCTTAAATTACTCTGCAATAGCAAAGGTTATAGGCAAAGAACATTCAACAGCACGTAATGGTATAGCAAAAGTTTCAAAAAAATTAGATACTAATGAAAAAGTAGAAGCATTCTTAACTCGAGTGAAAGCAAAGATAAAAAAATAATTACTTAGAAATAGCTTTTATTGATTCTTCTATCTTTTGTTCTTTTTCCTTTTGGAATCTTTTAAGTCTTGCAATATATCCTGCTATTTGGTTTCTTACTTTTTTGCTTGGCATCTCTCTTCCAAGTAATTTTTTATCTTTTTCAAAAGTTTCATCAAATCCAATATCTTCTTTCATTAATCTATTTGCAGTTCTTTTGATTAATCTTGTTTTTATCTTTCCCATAGTATTCTTTCTTAATTTTAGTTTTTAAACGTTTTTATTCAACCTTATCTATTCCAGAGAGATTTTTTACTGCTTCGATAAGATTATTTAATTTTTTCATAGGTTCTCCTAGGCTTAAAATAATATATCTAAGTTTTAATTCTGAAGCCTTTTTATTGGATTTTATTATATCTTGCTCATTTATTCTTTTTTTATTATATGCAATTAAAAGTCTCTCTTCCCCATTTATTCCCACTTTTAGTGTTAAATCATTTTTACTAAACCCTTGTATATCAATTATCTCTATTGATTTTTTAGAAAGAAATTCTTTTATTTTATTGAAGAACTTCTCGTTCTTTTTCTGAGAAACTATCCTTTTTTTAGGGGTCTTTTTTATTTTCTTTATTTTCTTTGGCTCTACTGATTTTTTATCTACGATTTCTTTAGGTTTGTCAAATATTTCTACTTCTTCCTCTTTTTCTGATTTAGGTTCTTTTGTTGGTTCTGATTTTTCAGAAACCTCTTTTGGCTTTATTTCTTGAACAAGATCTTTTTCAGAAACAGTAAAGTATCTCCAAATAATTTCATTATTTCTTTTAAAAGGAATAGCAAAATCCTTGATTGCTCTTAAGGCAACTCTTATTGCTGGTTCTTGCTCACTATCTTTTAGAAATTTTTTGTTATGTAATAATTCATAAGCATCTCTTTCTCTACTTTTTAAGTACTGTGAGAAATTTTCTAATCTTTGTTCTTGGTCTATAAGATAATTTATAGAAGAACTTCCAACTTTCATGTGACTTATTTTAATTCTTTTTTCTGATATTAATTCTGATAAAAAAGCAGAAGTAAATAA
>CAZRQO010000047.1:0-3796 GCA_964602425.1 Candidatus Woesearchaeota archaeon
TGGTTTTGTATTAAAGACTAAAGATTTGAATTATTGGAATAAAGAAGATATAGATAGATATGGGTTTGTAGTATTAAGTTTAGAATAATTATTCTTTCTTTTTAGTGAATTTTCTTTGAATTGCAAGTAAAACAGCAACACCAAAAACAACTAATATGAAAATATAAATCAGAGAGGATTTTTTCATGTAGCTTAGTAATGCCATATCATCGTCTTCATCTGGAGTAATTCCTCCTGTAATTCCGCTTCTTTGTACTGATCTCTCGTCTAGAGCTCCAATTGCTTGGCCTGTTCCTGTTAATTGAACCTCGCTTATTGTTACCTTAGTCACCCCCTCTTCTTTTATCTCAATATTATAATTCCCACTTGGAGCAACTAATCTATATTGGACTTTTTCTCCAATCTCTAGGTTTGGGGTTTTTATTTCAATATTATCTCCTATAATTATTTGAATTGTTTTTGTATACCGAGTATTTCCTGTATTTATTATTGTTAAAATATCTTTATTTAATTGAAATTCTGCTGTTTCTTCTGACTCTATTATAAACAGCCCTAAAGATTCTGCACCTTGGTATGTTGCTTTAATACTCCAGTATCCTCCTATTACCTCTTTTCCAATACTAATATCAGTAAATTCATTTGATTGGATATTTTTTTCTATTTTATTTATTTTTTCAGCGTCTTCAATAAGGATTGAAACCTGGTCACTGATGGGATTATTTTCATTGTCTAGAAGAGAAACTTTTAGGGTTATGTCTTCTCCTGTAGAAAAGGTCTCTTTTGTTGTAGAAACCTCTATTTTTGTTGCTTGTACTAGAGAAAGCATTAGTAATAAAAAAATCAACACAAAAACACTCTTTTTTATATTCATAACCTTCTCAAGATTTTTATATTTTTAAACATTTGGGGTATATTCTACATTAAAAAAATATTTAAAAAGGATTTTCCTTATGTTTATATTAGGAGAATATGGAAAAAGAGGTTAGAAAATATTTAGTTATTGCAATTATTGTTTTATTAGCAATTGGAATCTTATTTTTAGCTAATAACAGGTTTACAGGAAATATGACTGGAAAGGCTATTTATGGAATTGCAGGAGCTCCGACAATTTCTTCTGTAGGTATAAGTCCTGAAAATCCAACACCTGATGATGATTTAGTGGGAAGTATTGATGCAGATGATGGAGAAGGAGATGATATGACTTACTGGTATTCGTGGTATAAAGATAGTTCATTAAATGCTACAACTTTAATTGATACTGATTTAGTTTCTTATTTTCCTTTAGATAATGATGTTTTAGATTATTATGGGGATAATGATGGAACAAATAATGGTGCAACTCCAACAACAGGGAAAATTTCTGGTGCTTATGAATTTGGAGGAGATAGTGTTTATGTAAATACAAATGATAATAGTGACTTAGATAGCTCTGATTTTACAATTTCAGCATGGATTAATCCTGATACTGTTTCTCCATCAGGACAAGAGTGTATTTTATGTAGATTGAGTGGAACAAATAAAAATTTCCAGACAGGTTTAGATACAGATGGCAGTCTATTTTTTAATACTTATTCAACTTGTACTGCACCATCTACAAAATTATCAAGTAATGTAACTCTAACTCAGGGGGAGTGGGCTCATGTTGTTTTTATTTTAGATAATGGAGTCCAAAAACAAGTATGGATAAATGGAGAATTAACTGGAACTTCTTCATCAGTTGCTGGTGTTCCTGGGGGATGCCCATTATCTTCTACAATTGGTTGGAATACAAATCCTTCAGCACCTGAGTTTGATGGTTCAATAGATGAAGTTATGATTTATGATAGAGCTTTATCTGAAAGTGAAATACAACTTCTTTATCAAGGTGGTCTTTATGGAGATACTGTAGATTCTTCTTATACCTTAGATAGTGAAGAGTGGGAATTAAAAGCAAGAGCTGGAGATTCTAGTGCATGGAGTGATGAAGAAGATTCAGGAACAAGAGGAATATCCTCGGATTCTACTGCTCCAAGTATTTCCTTTTCAAGCTCAACAACTTCTGAAGGAGAACATAATCAAGACTGGATTAATGTTGGTGTTGATTTAAGTGATGAAAGTGAAATCTATAGTTTTATTGATTTTAATGATTCTCTTAATGCTTTTTATAAGATGAATGATACAGGTGCAACTTTAAAAGATTATTCTAGTAATGGTTATGATGGAACAATTAGTGGGGCTGATTCTTTAACTGGAAAGTTTGGGAATGCTTTATATTTTAATGGATTAGCTACGGCAGTAGACTGTGCAGGGGCAGGTGATTTTGAAAGAACAGATAACTTCTCTATTTCTGTATGGGTTAATGGAACTGCTAATGAAGATGGTATAATTCAGAGATATGATGGAACAAAAGGGTGGGCTTTATACGTGACTTCAGCAGGAGCTCTTCTTTTTGATATTAGACATAATAGTACAGACTACATACGAAGAAGGAGTACTGGGTCTGTTCAAGGAAATGATTTACACCATATAGTATGCACTTATGATGGAAGCTCTACTCTTGCAGGCACACATGTTTATATAGATGGAGAATTAAGTGACTCTTCTAGTAATAATATTGATAATCTAAATGATGGTTCAATTTCCACAACAACAAATTGTAAAATGGGGATTTTACATAATTATGGAAATTATAAATGGACAGGAGTTATAGATGAGGCTCTTATTTTTAATAGAAGTTTGAATAATGATGAGATTTCTGCATTATACGATGGAAGCTCTTATTCTCGTAATTTTACTGATTTAGAAGATGGAGAGTATGATTTTTATGCTTATACACAAGATGTCTATGGCAATGAGAATCAGACTTCAACAAGAAGCGTGACCCTTGTTAGTAATACTGCACCAATAGTAAGTATTGCTTCTCCTGAGAATATTCTTTATGGTACAAATGAATCACTTGCACTTAATTTTTCTGTAAGTGATGATAATGATGCTATTGAGAATCTAAGTTGTTGGTATAATATAGATGATGGAATCAATACAAGTGTAAGTGGTTGTATAAATACTACTTTTAACACAAGTGATGCAGCAGTACATACTCTGAATATTTTTGCAAATGATACAGAAGGATTAGAAGGAAGCGATAGTATAAGTTTTACAGTAGACACAGTTGGTGTTTCTGTTTCAATAACACAACCAACTGGAACAAAAACAAGTAGAACTAGTATTCCTCTTCAATATACTGTTATTGGAAATAATTTAAGTTGCTGGTATAATGTTAAAACTTCTATTGGAGGAAGTGTTATTGATAATACTACTTTAAGTAATTGCGCTAATTCAACTTTTGCAGTTTCTAGTGATGGAGATTATACCTTAAATCTTTATACTAATAATACTTTTGGAAGCAGTGGTTTTGATAGTTCTAGTTTTACAATAGATACTTCTACTACTCCTCCGAGTAATGGGGGGGGAGGAAGTAGCAGGACTATAGTTCAACCAACAAATCTTACTGCTGAAATTACAATTAGTAAAATTTTGGATTTGATTGTTAATCCAGGAGATAACAAAAAAATTACTTGGAGAGTTAAAAATACAGGAACTAGTTTTTTGAATGATTGCAAGTTAGAAGGAACCGGACAATATTCTTCTTGGATAAATATTATTGGAATTAAAGATTTGTCAGCAGGAGAAGAATATGATTTTGTATTTACAGTAAAGGTCCCTGAGGATATTGGTGTTGGAAAGTATGGTCTTGGAATTCTTTTGAATTGTCAAGAAACAAGTCAAGAAATAGAATTTACTGCTGAAGTTTTAGAAA
>CAZRQO010000048.1:0-3719 GCA_964602425.1 Candidatus Woesearchaeota archaeon
TTTCAGCATTTGTTTTAATAAAACTTCTAAAAAACATTCCTTGGACTAACCCTTTAATATAAAGTCTTATTGATTTTTTCATTTTTATCTTATACAAAGAATTAAGATTAGTTTATTAATTTTTATATTTCCTTTCTATCTAACTCATTTTGAATAAGTGTTAATGTTTGAGAAGCAAAATACATTTGTCTTCCTACACTTATTTTTTTAACCCCTATTTTCTTTAATTTTTTTAATTCATGTTTTGGAATTCCATCTTGGTCCCCTATAATAAAAATAGCATTTTTAAGCTCTTTTTCTTTGAAATCCCTTATATCCTTACCTTTTCTCTCCATAAGATAAATTTCTTTTCCTTGTTCTATTAATTCTTCTACCATTTTTATAAGAGATTTTTTCTCAATTAAATACCCTGGAGCTATTTCTCTTTTTTCTCCTTTTTTGTACTTATAGAGCATCTTTTTAAATAATCCCGCAACATCTTTTTTACTAATATCAATTCTACCAGATGTATCAGCAAATTGAATATTTTTTCCTGGAAACATCTCTAAATGCTTTGGAGCATCTGGAGGACCATTAAAAATAAGGTGCAATTTAACATTGTCCCTTATAGCATGAGAAACAAAAAAAGCCATGATTGTTATCTGGCACGCAATATCCATTCTTCCAGCTTTCATTAAATTAGTCAAATCAAACTTTCCTGATGTTCTGGCATTTTTTGAATAATATATAAATTCACGCATTTTCTTTTATAGGTTGTAATACAAACTCTGGTTTAGCAAAGATATCCTTTCCTCTAATTACTCTAAACATACCTATAAATCTATCTCCTGAAAAAACACTAATAATCTTCCCTTCTTTTATTTTAGTTTTATTTATTAAATCTTTATTATGAATCACTTTACCATGAAGAATTTTTTCAACAACTTCTTCTTTAATCTGTATTTCAGGGTAAACTTCTGAGACAATCTCTCCAGGAACAATCATCTCTTTCAAAGGTTTTTCATTTCCAGATTCATACTCTTTAACTGCTTTTTCAAAATCATATAAATTTATCACACTATCTTCCTTAAAGATGCCAGCCCTTACTCTTCTTAATTCAAGCATATGAGCTCTGATTCCTAAATGCCTTCCAAGATCATCTATTAATTTTCTAATATAGGTTCCTCCTTCTACTTCAGCTCTAAATAAGATATTTTTTTCATCTTTCTCAAGAATCTCAAATTTCTTAATCTCTCTCTGTCTTTCCTGTCTCTTAACTCTTGATTTTACAGGAGGAGTCTGAAGAATTTTTCCAGTAAATTTCTCTTTAATTGCTTTTTTTATCTTCTCAATAGAAATATCTTCATGAATTCTCATAATTCCTATATACTCTTTATCCTCTCCTAGAAAAAATCCAGTTAATTTACATGCCCTATTTAGTGCTATTGGTAAAACTCCTGTAACCTTTGGATCAAGTGTACCAAAATGACTTGTTTTTCTTAATTTCAAAGTTTTTTTAACAAAATTAGATGTATCAAAACTAGTTGGTCCTGAAGGTTTATCAATATTAATAATTCCAAATTCTAAAAGTTCTTTTATAGATTTCTTTTTTTTAATTATTTCTATATCCATTTTCCTGATAAGATTTTCTTCCTTTTAATGTTTGGGAATTTTTCAATTGCATACCTTAACATAGTCCTTGGCATCTCTTTATAATGTTTTTTTAAAAAGTTTTCAAGAAGTTTTACATCTCTTTTTCCTACTTCTCTTAACATCCAACCAACTGCTTTATGAATTAAATCATGTTTATCTTTAAGAAGAATCTCTACAATCTCTAAAGTATCCGCAAATTTATAATTTTTAATAAAAGCAGCAGTAGATACAATAGCAATTCTTTTTTCCCATAGATTTTTAGATTTAGCAAGCAAATAAAGAATTCTTTTGTCTTCTTTATCTAATAAATAATCTCCTACAATATTTGGAGCAGATAAATCAACTAAATCCCAATTATTAATATTTTTTGAATTTTTTAAATAAAACTTAAATATTTTTTTTCTTAATCTTTTATGTTTTTTATATTTAGTAACTAAGGAAAATAAACCGCATAATCTATGCTCATGTATTTTAGAATATAATAATGTTTGAATATCTTTTAAATCTAAATCATATTTTTTACAAATACTTCTTTGAACAGGAACTTTAATACCCATAAAAATGTCCCCCTCTCCATACTGGCCTTTACCTGTTTTAAAAAATCTTTGAAGAATCTCTGCTTGTTTTTTATTCTGTTGGCTTTCTAGGTCTTTAATTAGTTTATTTAAACCCATTATCTAGCTAAAGCTTTTCTTTGGACAACTGGAGATTTTTCACTTCCTTTTGCAGTGTGCTTCATTTGTTTTGCCGCTGCTTTTTCCCTCTTTTTCCCAGTTTCTACAACTGAAGCTTTTTTCTCTTTTTCTTCAGTTTTCTTTTCCTCTGTCTCTTTAGATTCTGATTTTTCAGAAACTTCTTTTTCTTTTGGCTTTGCAGCTTCTTTTTTCTTTTTTGCAATCTCTTTAGAGGATTTTTCTAATTTTTCCTCTCTAGCCTTTTTAGCAGCTAGTTTTTTAGAGAAATCAACTAATTCAGCTCTGACAATATCCCCCTCTTTTATAGCCTTAACTTTAATCTTATGTGGTGGATTTCTTATCCCCCTATTCCACAAAAATTCATTAAGATAAGGATCTAATCTAACTTTTCTTAAATCTCTATCTCTAATTTTCATATGCCTAACTAAAAACTCTTTTACTGTCTTAATAGCCTTATTTGTCTTTTTGTATCTAGGAACAACTCTAATTTTCTCTCTAAGTGGAATAATATATTCTCTCTCATTCTTAATTTTTTTAATTTCTTTTTTTTCAGCCATTTTATCCAAAGTGTGATTTTCTAATCTTTCTTGGTTTAATATGTAACTTTGTTCTTCTCCAAGATCTTCTATGTCTTGTTATAGCAGAAGGGTGAATTCTTTTTCCCATCCCAAATTTCTTTAAAACTACCCATACAGGGGCCCACTTACTCTGTCTTGCTTTTTTAGCAAGTGTTATCTTTTTCTGAGTATTTTTGATTCCCATGATAATTTTTATTTTATTTCCTCCATAAATTCTTTTCCTTTAGGTGTTAATTGTCTTCCTGGTCTTTTACTTCTAACACCTTTAATATCTTTAGCAATCTCTGTTAATCCAGCAACATCAGTTTGTTGAAGAATACTTCTTATTATTTTTCCAGAACCCTTTCTAAATTCTTCAGGAGCATAACCTCTATTCTTCTTACTCCCATATTTTGTTTTAAGTTTATTAACCCCTATAATCTTTCTTTTGTAAATCTGCCTAAGAATACTTGCAGCTCTTTTATACCAGAAATCTGGATCATCAATTGGACGTTCTTTAGCAGGACCTGATTTTACAAACTCTGCCCATTCTGGCTGTTTAATCTCAGGAATTTCCTTAAGAGCTTCTGCTAATTTTAAATTATACTCTTGAGCATTTAATTCAAATACTGGATTCATCTTATTTTGTGGCATCCCTTTCGGAATTAGACACTTTTGTGTTTAACCTACTTTTATTCAGAAAAATTGATTTATAAAGTTATTGATTACAAACCTTTAAATACCCTTATAATCAACTAAATTTATGATGGTTAAATATGAAGGCAGAGTTGGGTTAAAAGCTATTTCTGTTAAATTTAGATAAGTGTAAGGAGGA
>CAZRQO010000049.1:0-3652 GCA_964602425.1 Candidatus Woesearchaeota archaeon
TGACTCTGCATTTGAAAAAGGGTATAATACAAAAATTATGAAGAATGGTGCATTGCAGATGAGTATAGAAAATGAGACCCATATAATAAGAGTTGTAGGTATGACAACAACTACAATGACTGTAAATGTTTCAAGTAATAATTCCCAAAAAGAAATATTAGGAATAGGCGAAACCAAAAAGTTTGATGTTACTGAGGATAAGATTTATGATCTTTCTATAACCTTACATGACATACTCAAAGGAATAGTAGCAAACATCACAGTGCAAAAGGTATATGAAGAGTCACCAGAATTAATTGCTCAAAGAGCAGAAGAAGCAACAAAAGAAAAAGAAAAAACAAGCAACTTAAAGACAATAATTATAGTTATGATCTTAGCTATTTTAGTTGCAGGGGTTGTAGTTTATTTTAAATTTTTCAGAACAAAGAAACCTATCAAAAAAAGCAGAAAGAGCCAAATTAAATAAAGTTTTAAAAACAATATCTACTTTTCTTTGATAATAAATAATAAGCCCTTAAAGAACCAATATTTCCGAAAAGCGAACCAAACGTTTCAATGCTTGGCGGGGGCGTATCCCTTTTTTATCTAAAATTTTATATATTTGAGTTACCTTTAATTCTTATGGGAAAAACACTTACAACAATTCTACTGGGGTTGTTTTTAGGGACCGCTAGTTCTTCATGTACCCCCGAAGGCCGTAGTCTAGCTCTTAGCTTATTTCGTCAGGGTGCATCAGATGCTATTGCACATGAATTAAATCCCCATGAGACAAATGTTCATGTTTATAATCAAGGACAAAATAACCAAAGACTTCCAGAAAATGTAATTATGAAAAATGGAGGGTATAATCCAGCACCAGGATATAGGTGGGTAGATCCTACTAATCCAAAGGATTTTAGAGTAGTGGAAAAACAAGAAAGAGAGTTAATAAGAGAGATTATAACCTGCAATGATTTTATAGATGTAAATAAAAATAAGAAAGTTGACCGAGGAGAAATTAGGGGAATTAAGGATATCTTTAAAATAGATGAAGAAATAGCATGTGTATTTTCTTATGAAACAATAGAAACTATTAAAGGAAAAAATTATTCTATTAATCTTTTTGATGAAAAAGGAAATTTAATACATCAAGCGCTTGGTACTACCATCTCAAATAAATTTTATTCTGGAGAGTGGGAAAGGATAAATCCTAAAAAAATTGGAAAGTATACAGTTGAATTATATGACTCTTATAACAAAAAACTACTCTCACATACTTTTAGAGTAGTTGAATAAAACATTCAAAGAATCTTCTTATCAAAAGCACCTAAAACCCTTGAGTCAGGAGAAAGCACATAAACATGATCTTTTTCTGACCTAATACCTCTGTAAATTTTTTGCCAAAGTTCTCTTCTTGCTTTATCTTTATAGAATTTCCAATAATCCTGTGGCTTTATTTGATTAAGTATCTTCCAAAATGCATCTTTTATATTTGGATTAGGATATTTAGTGAATATTATACTATTGCACTGTTCTCCTGGGAAATCTATCCCTCTAGAAGCCCTAGTGGAAAACAAAACAGTAGAATGCCCTTTTTTAAACCTCTCTACTAATCTCCCTTCATTATCCTCTGCCTGGAGTTCTTTTAATTTTTCTCTGCTAATTAGATTATCAATATCATATGTTTCCAGTTCTTTTTCAGTAGGTAGGTCTGCAAATGCATTTATATGAACTAAAATGGGTTTTTTTGCTACTTCTAAACATTTACTTAATGCTCCTAAATAATCCCTTCTAGAAAATTTCCCATTTTGGAAATTAGAATATCTGCAATCTATTTCTTTTCCTGTTCTTAAAATTTCTATTTTTCCTTGGGGTTTAATTTCCGCTTCAATTAGGTTAAATTGACTTATTCCAAAAATATTTTTCAAAACATATTCAGAATGAAGGGTCCCAGACATCATAACAATTATTTTATTTTTATCTGCCATTTCTTTGAATCTTTTGGCTAAGTTTATAGTTACAATATTAGCAATAATCTGATTTTCTTTTTTTGTAAATATTATATAACTTTCATCTAAAAAATCCTCAAACATTTTAGCGGTTTCTTCTATTTCAAATAAATAACTCTCATCATCTATGCCTTCTAAAAATTCAGGAACATCTAAAAAAACTTTTAATAAATCATAAATTCCAGTCTTTTTTAATGGAATAATATTCCCAGAATCTATTAAATTAGATGTTTTTTCATCTCTTTTCAAATTTTTAATTATCCCAGATAACTCTGTAATAGCTTTATCAAAGTATTCATTAAAACTAATGGCATAAGTTAATGCATTCTGAAATCTGTCAAGGTTTATACTTCTTTGATTGGAAAATTTATCTAAAAACTCATCACATTCATCAATTATTTCAACTTCTGTAGAAGGTTTCCTGTTTAATAAAGATTCAAGAAGATATTTTGAAGAGTTAAATATCAAAACATCAGAGTCAACATAATAATTAAATTGTTCATAGAATTTACATCCTGGTCTTCCTTGATATATAATAAATTTTGTGCCATCCAGGCCTGTATAATATTTTTTTTTGGAATCTGAAAGATGTTTTATTTCAAATTTTGCTGGAAGAACCGGGCTCCAATAAGGACATGCTCCTGCAACAGCTGCCCTGGTGATGTCCTTTATACTTTGAAAATTATTAAGATTAACTTTTTTATTTTGTTTTATATATTCCTTTAACTTTTTCCAATTCTTTTCCTTTATTTCAATTTTACAAGGCAAATCCCAAACATCTGCAGATTTATCTTTTTTCTCTCTTTCTTCTAATTGTTCCTTGTTACATTCAAAAATATCATTTAGTTTGGAATTTATTTCTTTTTTTATTCTAGGGATAGCTTTCTCATTATCCTCTAAAAATTTACATTTGTGATTTTTTCTGCCTGTTAGGACATTTATTTTTAATTTTTCTCTTTTTTCTGCCAGACCACTTAAAGAAGGATACTTTTTTGTATCAATTTCATTAAGAATAGAATTTTTTAATAGGTATTTGTTTTCCTCGTAATCTTTTTTATACTGGTTTTGTAGATTTTTTCCAGGCACAATTATAGAGGTTTTTCCTAATTTTCTAGCAATATTCAATGCTATTGCACTCTTCCCAGTTCCACAAACTCCATGAATAAAAATTATTTTATTTCCTTTATTAATAGAATCTAAAACCTCCTTTACAATATCTTCTTGACTTTTCCCATTAGAAAAATTCAAAGGTTCTAAAAATTTATCTTCGTTGTATAGACTCCACATCTTTTTGATAAGATTTCCTCTCTTAAAAGTATGATTGTTTTATTGTTCATACTAAGAAAAAGTTTTGAACTGTCTGGTATCTAGATTATAATAAATTAATAAATTTATCCAAATAGAGCAGACAGTCCTTCAGCAGCAGGTGCTTTTTCTTCTTTTGGTTTCTTCTCTTCTTTCTTCTCTTCTTTAACTGGAGCTCCAGCAGCTGGAGCAGCAGCAACCAAACTAGCACTTTCTAGTTCCTTTGCTATATCCACACCAATTAAACTAGCTATAAGAGATTTGATTTTTGATTCATCAATCTCTGCACCTGTAGCTGCAACAACCTTTTTCACATTCTCTTCATTAACTTCTTTTCCGAGTTTGTGCAACAAAAGTGC
>CAZRQO010000050.1:0-3588 GCA_964602425.1 Candidatus Woesearchaeota archaeon
CAGCCATTTTAGCACAAACCTGCTTACCTTTTTTAGCCTTAGCTCTTTTTACTGACACTATTTTTACTATTTTAGCTCCACTATTATCAGATGCTATTAATTTTGCACCTAAATTTAATCCTGCTGTTACTCGTGCACTTACTGCTTTCATTATTTGATTTCCTCCTTATCTTTAATTTTCTTAATTACAATAAAATGAATTATCTTGCTTAAAGGCCTACACTCCTGAACCTGAATCAAATCTCCTATATTGATTTCTTTTTCCATATTTTCTGGTAATCTAGCATGTATTTTTGTCTTAGACTTAGCATATCTTTCATATTTTCTAACATAAATCATTCTTCCAAACTCAATTGTTAATCTTTTTGGAAATTTCTTAATAACTATTCCTTCAAAGACCCTTCCTCTTGTTCCAACTTTTCTTTCAGCTCCAACTATCTTTTCTTTAGCTGATGCTTCATCTGCTTTTCCTTTAGGTTTCTCTTTGACTTTTCTTTCTGTTTTTTTTCTTTTCTCTGCCATTTTTCTTTTATTGGGATTACTCTTCTATTGAGTCTTCTTCAAAACCAAGTTTCACAAGAGCTGGTTTGATTTTTTTTCTATGGTCTCCTTGTAGTTCAACCATGTTATCCTTGTAAGTTCCTCCACAAGCAAGCTCATTTTTTAGAGCCTTTGCAGTTTTCTTTACATCTATTCCCTTGTCAAATCCACTTACAATTGTAACAATTTTTCCATATCTCTTCTTGTCTGTTGTTATCTTTATCTTCTGCGAACTCTTAGCGAGATCTTCCCATTCTATTGCCTGAATCGGCAAACCTGTCTTTGGATCTATTTCCATATTTTATTTATTTTTCAACGCCTCCCTTTTAACTAGGGAATTGTTGAATGTGAGTATTCTAGCAATAATTTTCTTAATCTCTTTAATCTTTGAACTCCCTGTTTTTGAAGCTCCGACCTTTGATTTTATTAATTCTAATTTTAATTCTTTCAATTTCTTTTCTCTATCTCCTTTGCTCATGTTTTTAATATCTTTTGTTTTTAATGAAGCCATTTTATTTCTTTTTAGTTGCTTTCTTTTTACTTGTTTTTTTCTTTTTGGTTTTCTCTTTTACCTCTTCTTCAACCTGAATCCCATTTGCTTTAACTCTACTTATTAATTCTTCATCTATCTTTATTCTATCTAATAATTTAGCATCTGGAGCAAGTATACTTACTTTAACCCCCACTGTTCCAGGTTTTGTCTCTGCTCTTGCTTTGGCTTTATCTACTACCTTAGCACTATCTCCTGTTTTCTTTAAAAATCCTTGAGCAAATCTCCATGACTTCGCCCTTGAACCAGGAAGTTTCCCCCCTAATCTAATCTCTACTCCTAATGCTCCTGCATTCATTATTCTTTGAAGAGTCCTATAGGAAAGAACCTTGAATTTTATTGGCCCTAGTCTTTCTAACCCAAGAGCAATTTCATCAGCCATTATCTGGGCATCAAATTCTGGTTTTCTGATTTCATCTATTTCAACATGCGGATTTTCTAAACCAAACCTTGTTTTTAAGACTCTGGTTAATTCTTCTATTCTTTCTCCTTTTCTTCCAATAACTAAACCAGGTTTATGTGTAGATACAATTATTCTTTCACCAATTGGAGCATAATTAATCATAACTCTACTTACTTTTCCTTTTCCAAGTGAATCCTTGATATACTCTTTGATTGCAAATTCATCTTTTTTGAATTTTACTGTTTTCTTTTCTTCCATTTTAATAAAACTCCCCCATTATTATAATGCATGAAAATTTATTTTCTTCCATTTTATTTTTTTCCCTCTTTTTTTTCTTTAGCAACTAATTTAATATGTGTTCTTTTTCTTCTCCATCTTCCAAATTTAGCATATGGTCTTGAGGACATGTTTGCAATAGCTTCTACAATTACTGGATTATCAATTCCATTAACATTTGAATTTCCTATTAAACTCTTTAATAAAACTATAAAATGCTTAGCTGCATTTTTTGGAAATCCACCAGACATCATCTTCCCCTTTCTATGGGGAATCTCTCCTTTCATAGGAATTGCTTTTTTCCTTTTAATTACCTCTTCTAAATAAGATTGAGAAAATTCTATTGTTTTTCCTTTGATAAATTTGCATATAGCAGCAGATTTTTTTGTTGAAATAGGAAGGTTATTAGAATTAACTACTGCTTCTTTTTTCTTTACTTTTGGTTTTGTTTGTTTAGGTTCTGGTTTTTCAGAAACTTTTACTTTAGTATTAGGTTCTGATTTCTCAGAGACTTTTGCTTCTGATTTTTCAGTTATTTCTTCAGCAATCTTTTCTTCTTTTTCTGCAATTTTCTCAGGAACTTTATTTTTTCCTTCAATATTTTTTATTACTTCTTTTTTCATCTTTGTAGCTACTTCTGCTTTTTTCATTGCCTTTTTCTGTTTTTGTTTAGGGTTATAGTTTTTTTCTGTCATTTTTAATGTTTAGCTTTTGCTTTACTACCTTTAGTTGCACCAACACCAGCCCCTCCATGTTTAACTCTAGATCTTGTTGGAGCAAATTCTCCTAAAACATGTCCTAACATTTCTCCAACTATATTTACTGGAACAAAATTATTTCCATTATATATTCCTATTTTCATTCCAATCATTTGAGGAACAATTATCAAATCTCTTTGGTGCGTTTTTATTGGTTTATTCTTAGATAATTTT
Organism: Candidatus Woesearchaeota archaeon; assembly: GCA_964602425.1. Classification (GTDB taxonomy): domain Archaea; phylum Nanobdellota; class Nanobdellia; order Pacearchaeales; family GW2011-AR1; genus WJLC01. The sequence goes on from CAZRQO010000050.1 coordinate 2,702, forward strand.
ATTTTAGCTCTATTAACAAAATCTTCAATTTTCTGAAACTGTCTTAAAACACTCCTTTTTCTCCTAGATTTTAATAATTTAGCAAACTCTCTTACATCTATTGCATTTAGTTCTTCTATTGTCTTTCCTCTAAATGTAAATTGTTTTTTTATTATTTCCATTTTTATTTTCTCTTACCAGTCCTTCTTGGCCTTAATAATCCTACTTTTCTACCAGGAGGGGCATTTCTTTTGGCAATCTTGCTCTTTATTCTTTTCCCTCTTCCACTTCCAAAAGGATGATCAATAACATTCATCTTAATAGCAGACGTCCTTGGCCACAATTTATTTTTTGATTTTTTAATATAATGTTGTTTTCCTGCCTTTACAATTGGTTTGTCTAATCTCCCTGCTCCAGCTGTTCTTCCAATTGTTGCCCTACAATATGGATTAAACTTTTTTTCTTTTTTTGAAGGCATTAATATTAAAACACTGTCCCCCACGACCCTATTTATTTCTGCTGAATTTCCTCCGCTTCTAATAAAAACTCCACCATCTCCAGGTCTTGATTCAATATTATATATCTTTGTTTTAACAGGTATATCTTTTAGTTCTAAGATATTCCCGTCTTTAATTTCTTCACCAAATTTTATTTTTTGCCCTTCAACCATCCCTCTAAAAGCAGGAGTATAAAAAGTTCCTTTAGAATACTTAATTTTAGCTAAAGGAGACGTATGTGCTGCAGAATTGAATAATTTAATTACAGTTCCTTCTCCATCTAATTTCCTTGGATATCCTATTCTATATCTAAATGCTTTTTTATTGACTCTATAAGTTGAAGTTCCCCTTCCACGCCTTTGCTGAATAATTCTCTTTTTAGGGTAAGGCGCTTTATCGCTGTTTTTTCAG
>CAZRQO010000051.1:0-3012 GCA_964602425.1 Candidatus Woesearchaeota archaeon
TTATTAGTGTTTCTTGGATGTCTTGGATTTATTAATCTGTTTTATTAAGGATTTAATATCTGAATAAATAGGAATTTGTTTTATTCTAAAGATTTTTACTTCTGTAAACCAAATTCCAATCACAAATATTATACTAATCAAATACCAAAAGAGTTTATGAGTTATATTAAACAAACTTGGGCATATTAATAGTAAAGAGACTAGTAAAAAAATTCTAAGTATATTCAACACCAAAAGAGAAGAAAAAGCAAATAAAATCATTCTTAATCTCTTTTTAATGTCAATCTTTGGTGTAGAGAGATTTAGGATAAGTAAAAGATAGTAAGCTGAACCTGCAATACATGCGCCTATTACTTCAATAGAGAAATTACTAATAAAAAAGATATTTGATTGAAGAGATACCTTCCAGAATAGATTAAGTAAGAAATAAACAGGATAAATAGTGAGGGGTGTAAAGATTAGATAAAATAAGTAGAGATTAGGTAAAGATACAAGAATTAAAATAATATATCTTATAATTATATTATAATACTCTTTTTTCATAAAGAATAGAGAGTAATTCTATTTAATTAGTTTATTAAAAGAAACCAGATTATCTTCTTGAAACTCTTATAGCAACAAGAATTATTATTATTATTAAAAGGATGTTTAGTGCTGCAATTCCCCAGATATATCCTTTATCTCCAAATAATCCTTTAAGAGAAAATCCTTTTTCAACAGTAGCTGAAACTGGTTGAGTAACTGTCTCCCCATCTTCATCTTCTAATACAATACTGAATGTTACTTCTTCAGGAGCATCAGAATCTACATTTAGAGTAATTATAACATCTTTTTCTTCATCTTCATCTAGAGTTAAGCTTGAAGGTTCAATACTAACTAATTCAGCCCAATCAGAATAATCAGCAGCATCTACTGTGAAAGTCTTTTCCTCTGAACCTGTGTTTGTAACACTAGCTCTTATTTGCATTTCTTGGCCTGCTTTTCCACCTGATTCAAGACTTGCATAAACTACTGCACTTGCAATCTTTACACAGTTTCCACTTACATTAATAGCCAGAGTGTGTTTTGATTTATCACCATCTGATTCATAAATATCATCATCTTCATCATAAATATCTAAGTGTAAGTGATAGTTTTTTTCATCTAAATCAGTTGGGATTGTAAATTCAAAATTTAGTGTTTTATCATCAAAAGCATCAATGTCTCCAATTATAGCTTGTTCATCTATCTTTAAATCAGAATTATAAATATCAACATAAACATCTTTTTGTTCTTTTTTTCCAATGTTTACAACATCTGCTTTTACTTGAATAACAGAACCACAAAAAGGAGTTCCAACAACTTCAAGTTCTGTAAGAATAACAAAATCATTTTCTAATATAACATCAATTTCTACAGAATCACTTGCACAAACTGTGTTTCCTGAATCAGAATCTCCAGTAGCTCTAACATAAAAATCATAATTTCCATCATCTAAATTATCTAAATCAACATCATCACTTAAATCTACTTCAAAAGTAATAACTTCTTCATCATCAGCACTAACATCAAATTCATCTTCTTCTATTGGTTCAATAATCCAATCTCCATTTGAATCATATAATCCCCATTCTAATACAATATCATCAATATCATCGTCATCATCATTATTTTCTATTTTAACTTCAACTTCAATAACATCATATGGATACCATTCTTTATCATCTCCAATTCCTAAGTTATTAAAATTTATTTTTTTAACCTTTAAATCATTTCCAGGATTACCATATTCACAAAATTCTCCAGCTAAACTAACTTTTCCTGTTGCACTAACCTCTGTATTTGAAGCATTGATTGTAACAGAACCAGTAATTAAATCCTCTATATCTGCTGAATCTGCTGTAACTAAAACATCTTTTGAATCTCCAGCAGATAATGAAAAAGCACTTGTCTGATCAAAACTAACCTCAAAATCTCCAGAAGCATTTAGAGTAATTCCAGATAGAATTGTATTACCTTCATTTTTAATAGTAATAGTTGTTGAATTTGAGTCTGTTGGGATTGTTGAAGATGAGACTGAGAGTGATTTTGATTCATTTATTGTTATTGAGGGGATAGTTAATAGAGCATAAGCACTTGTTTCTGACTGTAAATCAATAATTGCATTTATTGTTCCAGAAGCATGTTTTGGTATTTCTAAGATTGCTGTTTCTAGGTAAGTTTCTCCTATGTTAATAGATGTTCTTGTTGGTAGTGTTTTCCATGTACCAATTGTAGTGGTACTACCAGACCAATCAAGTACTGTATAATTAACAGTTGAATCTGGAGCAGATACATTAAAAGTAATTGTAACCTCTGAATTATGTGTGGCTGTTGAAGGAGCTGAAACAAGATCCAACTCTAATGCTGCTGCACTAGCAAATGTTAAACATAAGAATAGTGTTAATATAGTCATACCAAACAAACTTAGTATTTTTGTTTTCATTTTCACTTGTCACTCTGGAGTTACTATGGTTTATAAACTTTTCTATGATATATTATATTTGATGTTTTTGAAGGTAAATTCAAAAAATTTATATATCTCAATCCTCATTTTATTTATATAAAAGATGGTATTAAGATCTCATGAAAATTCAGTAGGTGCATGGTCCTTTTTAATAGGAGTTATTTTAGCTTTAATAATAGGTTTATTCACAACCCTTTTACCTATTCCAGCAATTATAGACTATAGCGCTCATATTTATGGTATTCTGGTTATTCTTGGATTAATAGTAGGATATATGATTTCAAGTGGAAAAGACTCTCAGACATTCTTAATAGCAGGGACTATAATTATTATTGCAGGAAGATTTGGAATGGATAGTGTAAGTGGTTCATTAATAGGTATAGGATTAGGAGATACAGTAACATCAATATTCTCTGCTCTTTTAGCACTATTTATACCTGCTACAATAATAGTAGCATTAAAGACTCTTTTTTCTATTTCTAAGGTTTAATACTGCTTATATTAATAATAGAGGGATTATCCATGTC
>CAZRQO010000052.1:0-2936 GCA_964602425.1 Candidatus Woesearchaeota archaeon
AAGTAGTATGCATTGACATGGAGCCCGAGCTTGAATCCGCATACATGGAACTTGAATCAGACCTTGCAAAGGCAATGAAAGCGGCCCTGGTGCAAGGATCAAAACGCCTGTTGGGGGCGTATCTTAACAGTCTTTTGTGCTATCCTGACAAGCCTTTTGATAATCCGCCGGTAACTGACCCAAGGACAAGGGATTTGCCTGTTGAAAACCAGAAAATCATTGCAATACCGACCGAACTTTCAAAGGCAAAGACTTACTCAAAGGAAGAACAGCTTGCACAGATTGCAAAAACCGAGGCTAAATTAGGCAGGAAATGCTTTGTGTTTGCCACCTATACCGGCACAAAGGACATCACCCCGAGGCTCAAACAAATCCTTGAACGTGAAGGATTAAGCGCTGAAATACTGCGTTCTACAGTCAAGCCTGAACTGCGTGAGGACTGGGTCAAAAACAGGGTCAGCCAGGGTGTTGATGTTATTATTGCCAATCCCAAGCTGGTTGAAACCGGGCTGGATCTTCTGGATTTTCCAACCTTGATATTCCATCAAACCGGTTATTCTGTCTATACGCTCAGGCAGGCATCAAGACGCTCATGGCGCATAGGCCAGGACAGGGATGTAAAAGTTTATTATCTGTTTTACAAAGGTACAATCCAGGAAAAAGCGTTGCAGCTCATGGGCTCGAAAATGGAAGCTTCGCTTGCTATAGAAGGAAAATTCAGTGAAGAAGGCCTGATGGCAATGACGCAGGGCGAGGATATGAGCACAGCCCTTGCAAAAGCTTTGGTTGAAGGGATTGATGTTGAGGGTGCAGAGGATATCTGGAGAAAGATAAATTTGAAGAATGCTGAAATGACCGGGAAAAAGGTTGCTGATATTCCAATCAAGCCGGAAATGGAATCTGAGCTGGATATAGCTATTAAACCGGAAACAAATTCTAAACCCAAGCCAAAGGAAAAAGATCCGGACAAGGTGCTTTTTGTGGATTTTGTAAAGTTTGTCGGCGATAAGCGCAAACGAAAAAAACGGGAATCAATTGCAGTAACGGAAGCAGAGCTTTCGGAAATGCTCAAGGATAACAAGAAATCTCATGCTCAGTTAAAGTTGTTTGGCTAGCTGGCACAGGATCGCCCAAATAAAACAAAGCGACTTGCTCTCAAGTACCAGAGAGCAAGTCTGCTCTAAAACAAACAGGTGATAAACATGGAAATAGCACAAGGTAAAGAGACCTGAACAGGTCTGCTATTTCCTGAACCAAGGGTTTGACCTAAAAGGCGAGGTGACATTCAATGAAAGACATGACTTTAGAGGATTTTGAGCCTGAGAAAATCGCCGAACGCAGGTCTAAAGAGGCAGAGACAGGGAAGGTAATGGATTTGCTCGGAAGATTTTCAGCCGATATGCTTAAAGATGCAATGCGTGAATGCCATCCTAAACCAGAATTCGGTGATAATGAAACCTGGCGATTTTATTACATCGAAGAATGCAGACGGAGAGGCACAAAACTCCTGGAACAGTTAGGATGGCCGACTGATAAAAACTTTCTTTATATCAACCTTCATACTGGCTGCGTGGAAAAATTGATAGATATAGCAACAACCGGTGGTTATTTCTCTGACAATACCATATCAGACCAGGTATGGAGCATCATTGAGCATTGGGAGCCATATGAGCCACACACGAATAAAATCAATGAAAGAGCAACTGAAGAATGCTTGGGAGAGAGAGTATCAGAGAGCCATTGAAAGGGTAATGGAGGTAACGCCGGTAATCAAAAACTCAAAGCCTCACCCACCAAACGAGGTGAGGCTTAATGCAAAAAACATCAACACACGACCTGAACAAACAAATAAAGTCAACAATCTATGCACTGACATTCCCGACAGTGGGACACCCAATGTGGCTTTCAGCGATACCTGATGAATTCAAAGATAAAGCGCAACTCATCAGGATGGCTCAATTAATGAAAGATCCGGATTCATTTCTGGAATACTCAACAGATGAGGAAGCCATGATGTATATCATGACAGCAAGCCTGGTTGCACCAATCGGCCACAACTGGGCGCATATCTATGAATACTTGACAAGAAAATATATGCTCGGATGGCAAAAGAAAAAACCCGAAAAACTGCCTGATTTCCTTAAAGATGAAATCAATCTGGATGATTACCAGAAAGGACTATTGAAGGATTTGAAACGCTGGATTCGAAAAAAACAGATTGAACACGTCAAATCTATGGAAAAGCAAAACAAAAAGGCTCGCTCGGTAATCCCAAGCAAGCCCCAGAAGAATCTGATTAATTGGATATAAACTGCCCCGACCTAAACTTGATTTGACAGAATTTAAAGAGCAGATAGTGCAAGTCTCGGATTTAGGATTTCAAAGCAAAATCTTAAAGATTTTATGTCTTCAATTTTTCAAGATCGATGGCAGAAATCTTAAATTTCCTGCTGAAAATTGAAAAATTGCGCTCATACAATATATTGTGTTGTGTGACCGTAGTCCAGTTTTCATAATAAGTTGATTGTGTTTTGAGGTAAGATTTAGATATCTTAAAATTTTGGAGAGTTGCACTCCATAGCAGATAACGCTAAGCCGCTCACTGTGACTTTCGTGGCGAAACCGGCTGGTTAGTGGCAGGATAGACGCCTCCTTTTTGGTAAATCAGCAGGGGGACTCCGTTCTGCTGTTGACGCTGATGGATGCCGATGGCCTGGTAATCCCTGTCAAGCTCGGCAGAATACAAACGGTATTTGTCACTTGCCTCCCCCGACATTTTATAGAACGGTATCGGTCTATAACGCTTTACATATTCTTTTCTCTTGGCCGCTGGCCATTTTTGGTAGGAAATGATCCTTTTCCCGTCTTCAAATGTAATTTCAAGGACGGGCGGATGGCCGGTGATGCTGAACCGGATATCCCGAATGGGATAGCCC
>CAZRQO010000053.1:0-2910 GCA_964602425.1 Candidatus Woesearchaeota archaeon
TTATTATTATTATTATTATTATTATTATTATTATTATTATTATTATTATTATTATATACTATACTATAATAATATTATTAAATAAAATAAAAATTCAAAAAATCAAATTTCTCTTTATAAAGACTTCTACTAGAAATCAAGGGGTCAGGGTGTTAAAACCCTTAAAATCCTATATCTTCTTAAATTCATATAAATTCACAGATAAATTTATAAATAATCTTCCTTTGCTTTTATCATGCAAACAGAAAAGATCCCATTTACTGCACTTATTGGAAAGATGATTGTAACAAAAGAAGGTAAAAGATTGGGTTTTGTCAAGGATATCCTCTTTGAAACCCGTTCTGGAGAATTAATCAATCTTGTTGTTAAAGACTCAACCCCTTATACTAGAAACCTAAATTTAGAAAGAACAAACTCAAAAGAACTTCTAATCCCTTACTCAGCAATAATTGCTATGGGGGATTTCTTAATTGTTTCAGAAGAAGATTTAATCTAATTTAGAATATAAATATTTAAAAATAGTTTTCAACAGATATTAAAATGAGACTCATAACTTTTAATTTTAAGAAAATAAATATAGAAAGAATATCAGATTCTTTTAAAGGAGTAAAGATAAACTCAAAAATAAATATCTCCAATATAAAAATCTTAAAAACAGAGACATTACAAGAAAAAGAAGGGTTAATTGAGGTTAATTTTTCTTACCATGTAGATTATAACCCTGATATTGCTAAGATAGAGTTAGGGGGGAGGGTCTTATTAGTAGCAGATAAAAAACAGACAAAAGAAATAGCAGAGATGTGGGAAAATAAGAAAATGTCTGAAGAATTTAGAATCTATTTATTTAATGTAATTCTAAGAAAAGCAAATATCAAGGCACTTGAACTAGAAGAAGAAATAAGCTTACCTCTACATATTCCTCTCCCTACTCTAAAAAAACAAAAAAAAGAGTAATTCTTCCTAAAAATATATAAATTCTAATACTGAATAAGTATGATGAAAATCTCTAGTCAAAAAAGAGAGAGAATATCAGAACAGATATTAGCTCATCTATACTCTATTAATCCTAAACCCTCTTTTACAGCCCATATAGCAAGAGAATTAGCCAGAGATGAAGAATTCACAAAAAAACTTCTATTAGACTTAAAAAAGAAAAAAATAGTAATTGAGATAAAGAAAAACCCAAAAGGAACAAAATACCTCAAAAGATCTAGATGGACCCTAACAGACAAGGCTTATGAAGTATACAAAAGAAACCAATAAAGTTTTTATATCTTAACTTGAGTTTAATACAATGGACCCAATACGAGACTCTTTTAATAGAGTTAAAGACGACATAACTTCTTTAAAACAAGAAATGGGCCTCTTAAGAGAATCTTTCTTAGAAACAAGAGAACAAATTAAGGAGATTTGTGAAATTTTAAATAATTTAATTGAAAAACAGGCTTCGACACATAAGCTTCTGAATCAGACATTTACGACACATTCTTCGACACTTCCACACGAAATAGGGGGGTTAAAAAGCCAAAATTTGGGTGTTTCCACTGGAAATGGAGGGGTTCCAACAGACAGACAGACAGACAAACAGACAGACAAACAGACACAAAATCAGCCCAAAATCCAAGAAGAATTATCAGTTGATAATGCAGTTAAACTTCTAGAATCTCTCGACAGTTTAAAAAAAGAGATCCGTCTTAAATTTAAGAGATTAACAGAACAAGAATGGACAATCTTCTCAACACTCTATCAATTAGATGAGCAATATGGCTTCACAGACTATAAAACCCTTGCAGAGAGGCTTAAACTTACAGAGAGCTCAATACGAGACTATGTAGGCAGATTAATTAAAAAAGGAATTCCTGTTGAGAAAAATAAAATAAATAACAAAACAATTCAATTATCTATATCTCAAAATCTTAAAAAAATTGCTTCTTTATCGACGATAATTCAACTTAGAGGATTATAGACTAAAATCCTTTTTTAAGTTGTTCGGTTAGCGTAATAACTACTAACTATATTCTTCTTTATCCTGCTTTTTTACTCTAATAAATCAAAATTTAATCTTTTTAAGGCTTAATTCCCCTAATTACTTTTAAACTCACTTTACAGGCTTCATCCTTATATTTTTCTCTTTTATCTCCTCTCACTCTTCTTGTTTCAATCTTTATTTTAAAGAGAATAGCTTTTTTCATATACCTAACTCTCACTTTTGACTTTTTTGAGGGTTATTTTTACGTGTTTTTTGCTATTTTTCTCTCACTTTTGGCCTTTTTCTGGGTTTTTCCCCTTATTTTCACCCTTTGTTTCTTTAATAATCTCTCTTTTATCTCTTCAGGAATAAATACCCTCTTTTTACCATTACCCTCAACTATTTCGTCAATTAGACTTTCATCTTTTTGTTTGATTCTATTTAACTGCCCCCTAATAGTAGATCTCTCTTTTCCAAGCATTGCAGCTAAATCATCATAACTTAATTTCATATCTGTGTTTAATAAAACCCACAAAATTGCACGTTCTGTTACTGAAAATTGGTCTAAATTTGGTGTTTGAACACCTGTTTGCACAGCTGTTTGCACAGCATAAACAGCTGTTTGTTTATTAGAAACACGCTTGGGTGTTTTAAACACCCTGTTTGTTTTTAGATCATTCATAAAATTTAGAACATTTTTAATCCCCTCAATCTCTACAAATACCGACGATAAAGTCTCTTTTATGTCTTCAAGCTCTCTCTGTTGTATATTTTTCTCAGAATCAAGGTGTTTAATCCAACCACTTACAGAACTTATGTCTTTTTTAACATCTTCAAAACCCTTTCTTGTTGCCTCTTTTATCTCTTCAACCCCTTTTTTTCTCCTAAAAAACCACCAGACCATATTATATATTATAATATATACTTTAAAAATCTTTTGT
>CAZRQO010000054.1:0-256 GCA_964602425.1 Candidatus Woesearchaeota archaeon
CACATCAATAGCTGGAAATTCTTTTTTTAATTTAACATAAGCATATTTTTTATTTCCTCTAATAGATGTCCTTATTTTACTTATTTTAATATTAAATAATTCTTCTATTTCTTTCTTAATTCCTTCTTTTTTCTCATCTTTATTAGTGCAAAAAGTTAGAATATTCTGAGTTTCAATCATCATTACTGCTTTTTCAGTCACAAATGGTTTCATTTAAATTTCTCCCTTTCTCCTAAATCTTTAATTGCTTGTTCTG
>CAZRQO010000054.1:266-2889 GCA_964602425.1 Candidatus Woesearchaeota archaeon
TCATCATCACTGCTTTTTCAGTTACTAGGGGCTTCATTTGCATTTTCCTCCTAAATCTTTAATTGCTTGTTCTGTATAAAGAGTTAATCTTCCTAATCCTCCCTGGGATAAATCATTTACACTCAAATTTTTAACAGTTGCAACATCAAATGTTTTTGTTTTGATTTCTTCTTTATTTCCAATAACAATCAATAAACCAGCAGTACTCTTATATTTTCTTCCTCTTAATTTTCCTTTTCCTTTTCTAATACTCTTTTTTGGTATGGCTAATTCAAATAAATCTTTGCCTAAAATCTTTTTTATACTTGAGATTAAATCCTTTGTTTTTAAATTAGATATTTTAGATTCAACTATAAAAGGAATATTGTCTATTTTTTTATCTTCTAATCTTTTATATCTTTTACTTATTCTTTTTCCATCAGCACTTGCACTGAGTGCAGATTCAAAAGCGATTTTTAATTCTTTTTTATTTACTTTTTTAGTATTGATTCTAGATACAATTCTTGGAGGATGAGCTCTCCTTCCTCCAACTGTCGAAGGAATTTCTGCTCCTACCCAATTAAATTGGCTTCCTCTTCTAGACATAATCTTTCTAGGAATTCTAGACATGCCTCTTCCATACTGGCTTTTCCATACATGCCTTCTATGAATCAAGATCCCACTAGCAGAGTGTTGTTTTCCTGCTACAGGAGAAGGAGCATATGGCTGTTCTGTTTTTTTAGATTCTAAAATTTTAGCCACAATATCTTCCCTAATTTTTTTAGAAAAACTTTTAGGCAAATCAATACTTCCTTTTTCTTTTCCATTAATATCTAATAATTTACTTCTCATCTTATACTTAAAAGTTCAAATTCTTTTTTTAATTGTTTTTTAGAGGGTCTTAAGGGGGAGGTAAGTATTAATTGTCTTTTTGAAGGGCCTTGAATAGATCCCCTTACAATTATATAATCTGTTTTTACATCTCCATATTTTTTTATTCCTTTTAATTTGCCTTCTGCCTTTCCTATATCTATTATATTCTTATTATAACTCACTCTAGTGAACATTCCTAATTGTCCTGCCATAGGTACTCTAAAGGTAACTCTTGCTGGATGCCATGGACCAAGGCTTCCTGGTCTTCTTCTTCCTTTTTCTGATTTATGGGATTTTAGTGTAATTCCAAATCTTTTAACTGGTCCTTGTGTGCCCTTTCCTTTTGTCAAACCCCTTAAATCAATTATTTGGCCTCTTTCAAAGAAATCTAAAACAGATAATTCTTTTCCTATGTTTTCTTTAATAAATTTATATTTTTCTTCTATACTTCCTGAAAGCCCAATCTCAGATAAATCCGGAGTTTTCTTTAATCCTGTTTTTTTAACATTAGAATATACAATCAAGCTTATATTATCATAATCCTCTAATTTAATCTCTTCTAATTTTTTACTTGGTTTTTTAGGAAATTTAACCTTTCTCTTTAATTCTTTTTCAATGTCTTGTACAAGAATATCTTTAGCAACTTTGTTATTTTTATAAAATCGAATAGAAAAAATCTTCATTGGAGGACACTCGAGAATTGTTATAGGAATTACAACTTCTTTTCCCTTTGTCATAGAATCCGGGGTAGTTTCTTTTACTATTGCACTCTTCATGCCTGCTTTATAACATATAAATCCCTTAATTTGTTTTTGAGAATTAATTACATTCCAGTTTACACTAGGTAGAAATTTTTTAGCTCTTTTTCTTGGCCAAAATTGTAAACTTCCTTTTCTCGGTGCATTTATCTTCATTTGTTATACTTAATAGTGCGGAATACATTTTATCTACCCCTGGAATAAAATACTTAAAAAAACTAGGTTTTTAAAGGTTTTTACGCCTCAAAATCTATCTCTTTAGAAATCTCTTTCCCATCAACAATAGCGTTTCTTACAATCTTTCCTTTTCTTTTAGAATCTTCTCTAATTTTAGCATAATCTTTTTCTCCTTCAGGTATAATAATCTGCTGAACAATTATTTTGTGAGATATAGAAGTTTTTTTTGCTTCTGGCATATCCCAAAAGAGATCTTCCTTTATTAAAGAGTAAAATTTACTTTCTGCTTCAAGCTGGCAGAATTTATCATCAATTTTATCTTCATTTTTTCCAGGTTTAGGAAGTTTTTTCTTCATTTTAAGCTTAAATCCCTCTCCTTCTGCATCTAATAAAGTGGAATAAGAAACTTTTTCTAATTCTATTATTTGTTCTCTTTTTAATTCCTGGTTAGGGATATTGTTCTGAAAATACAACCCCCCTTTTTTTGTTTCAGAATTACCTTCAATATTGTTCTGAGACATAATATCTGAAATATCTTTCTTACTCAATAGAATTCCAGAAACCTTAACATTCCCAAACTTAGAACAAAGCAGAACTAAATCATTAGCAAATTCAAACCCGGATTTAACTTTGATTTTTTTTGATTTCCTTAGATTTAATGGAAATCTTTTATTATATTCTCCTTTTCCAAATCTAATAAATTGCCTATGAACCTCTTCATCAATCTTTTTATTAAAAATTTTTTTTATAAAATTCATACTATATATTCCCTACTTTAATTTATAAACTTTTTCTACTAATCACAAACCTTTATAAATTTCAACTGCCTAAAACCA
>CAZRQO010000055.1:0-2852 GCA_964602425.1 Candidatus Woesearchaeota archaeon
TACTTGTGCTCCATCAACATATCCATATAATGTTCCGCGTGTAGCTGTATTGCTAAAAAATCCTGCTGCAAATGTATCTGTAAAACTTGGTGTCGTTAATCTAAACGTATTATCTACAGAATAATCATTTATAATTGTGCCTGGAACAACAGAAGGATAATACCAAGCACCTGTTAATCCCGTTGGAAGTTTTGCTGAATAAAGAATTGAGTTTGTTAATAATAGTGTTTTTCCTGATAATGTGTTTGGTTTAGCAGGTGCTAATAAACTCAATATAGTGTCCAAATTCGAAATACTAGTTTGCAAATCATTTCCTGAAGTAATAAAAACAGAACTGTCATAATTAACTCCACCTATATTTGTAGAGTTTTCTATAATCATTGAAAAAAGATAATTATATGAAACATCTGGGATTCCCCCATTAATACTTGTTTCTAATAATCCTCCAACAAATTTGAAATCAGTTCCTATTGAACTTTCCTTGAGATAATGATTATTAAATAAAATACTTATAGATGTATCTTGTATTCTATTTTGAGAAAATAACACATTTATTGATAAATCACGAGAAACTAAAGAAGGATCAATATAGTTTGTTTTGAAAAGTCCTATTGATGCATTGGTTGCATAAACTTTTAAAGCATTATTTACTGAAGCATTTGTTGCGTACGCTCCAATTGAACTTTCTCTGAAAAATAAGTTAGAAGAAACATCAACATAAATATTACTTGCATCTACAGTTAAACTAATTGTTTTTTGTGGAGAAGATAAAGATTTAAATAATAAAGCTTTATCTATAAATCTAATGGAAGAATAGATTCCTTCTCCTATTCCTATATTTGCCCCTAAGTTTATATCTCCCCCAGAAAATGAAGAATCAATACCTATTATTATTTGTGATGCATCTTGTAATATAGTTACAATTCCGGGCTGACCACTGATAGTTCTTAATAAAATATTTGATGAAGCATCATATCCCGCAAATACACTTGCATCACCATCTCCGATATTTAAAACTCCTGCTGTTAATGTTGGGTCTAGACTTAAACTAATTATGCCAGAAGAACTTTCAGATATAATGATGCCATCACTTGCAGAAATTCTTTTGAAATATAAGATGGTTCCTGTGCTAGGATCAATTCGCCCGTAATAAACACCTATAGATGATGAATCGCCATCTACATTTTGAACAGTTAATGAAATTTCAGGACCAAAATGATTTTCATTATTAAGATAAAATTCACCATCTTCACCATTTAAAAAATCAGCGTATATTGCAGATGTATCTGGAGACGGAATACTTATAGTTCTTCCATCATAAGTTAAATAAATAGCGGCTATGTTTCCTGATGATACACTTAATCGTGTATATTTAATGTGAATAAAAAAATTTACATTATCATTAAATTTAATTTTTTTTAAATTAGCCTCTGTAAATGTGTTCCAGGGTTGCCAGATGATATTGTCAAAAGAATATTCAAATTCTTTCTTGATAAATGATCCTACTAATCCCTCTTCACTAAGTGATTTTATTCTCTCAATATTGAGTATTGGAGTTAGATTTTGAAATTCAACTGTAGTAATGTATTTTCTTGGACCATCTAATACGTATTGCATAATAAAATACCAATCTATTTTTGTTTTTTATATTTATCTCTACAAAAATAATGATTACGAACTAAATAATTTGTTCATTAGTAAAGATATTCAAGAAATAAAGATACTTTTTATTTAACACGTATTAATTCTATTGTTGCGTCACTCATCGATGTTGTTACAGCACCACTTGAAGTCCAATATCTTAGTTTTATTGTATGTACTCCTGCAGATAATGTTTTATAAAATAATCGACTATCAGAGCGCCATTCAAGAGCATTATTTACTCTATATACTAATGGATTCACAGTACCTTGCGAAACATCATCTATTAATGTATCAAAGTATGAATAGTTTACAGTATTATTACAACTCCATGTCCAAGTTGAAGTAATTTTATAATCACCAGCTGGTAATGAGGTTGTTGTCATTAAAACTTTAACAATAGGAACTGTACTGTTTGTAGTAGAAAGTTTAAGACTAGAATCTATTTTATATTGGGATCCATAAATTTGACTAAATGCTGAATTCACTGAAGCATTTGTTGCAAAAAGTCCTAATGAAGTTTCAACATTAACTATCGTTGCGTATGGGCTTAAGTCTTGATCTCCAGTATTTATTCCTGATGTATTTCCAACTACTATTGCTTGCGCTTCATTTATGTGATATCTTTCAAATGCAAGCCCTCCTTGGAGTCCGGCAAGATCATTATGTCTTGTTGCAAGAGGCGTGTTAACATAAGTGTAATAATCATTTCCTCCTAAATAGAAACTTATTGAAACATCAGTTGTAGAATTTGTTTCTACAAAATATTTGAAAATTAATCTATCACTCGGGTCCACTACAAAATCAGGTTGTACTGTAGTTTTAATTGTTGGTAAAGGTGTTAAAGAAATTAAAGGCGGTGTTGTCACCGAAAATAGTGATGTTTCTACTCCATAGACATCTCTTTTGTACACATAAGTACTTATAAGTGTATCATCTACTATAGCAGATACTGATGAATATGTATTAAATGCCCATACACCTCCATCAAGATTTGAAACTAACAATCCTGTGCTTGGAGAAGCATATGAATTTATTAAAATCTGTCCAGAACTTGCATTAACTGTTCTTGTTGTAATTATTTGCACACCAGTTGCTGGAAATTTAGCCATTTCTTCATAAGTGGGAATATTAGATGATATATTTGATAAGAAATATGCAACACCTGCACCTGCAGATGTAGTTGCAGTATTTGCATTTATCCATTGAAG
>CAZRQO010000056.1:0-2688 GCA_964602425.1 Candidatus Woesearchaeota archaeon
GCCGTGCTCTTTTTCATTGCTGCCTTGCCCTTTACCTTTACTCGCCATTTGGCTTCAGCCCCTTTGAATATCTTCTACAGAAGAAAAAGCCCCCGTGGAGAATTGAAGGGGGTCTCATTCGATGAAGGGCCTATCGGGGCGAATACCGTAAGGGATTTCACGTGGAAACAGTTGCTGGATGCGGAGGCGTGCGTCTCCTGTGCACGCTGCGAGGAGCATTGCCCCGCATACATCTCCGGTAAGCCATTGTCGCCTCGGAAGGTAATGCAAGACATCCTGGAGCAGATGGAGACAGCGTCCCGGAATAGTGTGGCGATGACTGATCCATCTATCCCCCCGCTGGAGTCTTGTATCACGGGCGATGAGATCTGGTCTTGTACCACCTGCATGGCGTGTGTGGAACAGTGCCCGGTCTTTATCGAACCCATGGATAAGATCATTGACATGAGAAGATACCAGGTCATGGGGAAGGGCCTTTTGCCAGTTGAGGCCAGGGCTATGATCCGAAACCTGGAGATTTACGGTGATGTTCATGGTAAAGGCATAGCACACAGAGGGGATTGGGCGTTCAAAAGAGATGTGCTCCCCATGAATTCGAAAGGCCTGGACCCGGAGCTGCTTTTGTGGGTGGGATGCTCCGGGGCGTTTCATTCGAGGTATCAGGACGTGTCACGGGCCATGGTGGATATCCTCAAGGCAGCGGGGATACGTTTTGGCATTCTCGGCAAGGATGAGCTATGCTGTGGAGATCCGGCTAGACGGCTGGGCGAAGAGGAACTCTTTCTGGATCTTGCGCGAAAAAACATCCACCGGTTGCACATGTATGGGGTAAAAAAGATCGTGACCCTCTGCCCTCATTGTTTTAATACACTGAAGAACGACTATCCCCGTATAGGGGGAGATCCCCGATGGGGGACGAGGGCGAGCATTGAGGTGGTTCATGCTGCCGAGTATGTGATGAATCTGATTGAGGCAGGACGCATTTCCCCCAAGTACCCGATACATGGGAGAATAGCCATTCACGATTCCTGCTATTTGGGCCGTGTCAATCATGTGTACGAGCCGCCTCGAAAGATTATCAAGTCCTTACCGGAGGTCCAGTTCAAGGAGCTACAACGGCACCATGAAAATGGGCTGTGCTGCGGTGGCGGCGGCGGAAGGATGTGGCTCCATGAGAACCTAGGGCGCCGCATTAATTCGATCAGGGCCGAGGAGGTTTTGGGGGCCGGGGTTGATCTAGTAGGCACTGCCTGTCCCTATTGTCTGATGATGCTCGATGACGGGATAAAGGCCCTGGAGGCAGAAAAACCGCCAAAGGTATTGGATATCATAGAAATGGTGGCCTCTTCCATAGGATAGTCAGTTGCCCGTTTTCAATGGTCGGACCTATTCAGTTTTAGTGGATGGAACCTTTATAGTATTTCCTGAGGAAGGGCAATCGATCATTGAGAAGGGACCTCCCAGAGGGGAATGATGAGAATCATCGTCTGCGCCAAACAGATATGTCTTACCTACGCAAGAACCGGCATGGATCCGGGACGGTATTTCTTGGCTCCCGAAGATAAACTGTACCGTGTAAATCCTTACGATGAAGCGGCCCTTGAACTGGCGCTGCAGATCAAGGAGCTCCGGGGGAGCGGGGAGATCATTATCCTGACCCTGGGGCCGATCATTGCCGAGGCTGAACTCAGGCGATGTCTGGCCAGGGGAGCCGATGATCTTTACCAGATTGATAGCGAGGGCGGGATGGATCCTTGGGATAAATCTCGGCTATTGGCTCGGGTTATAGGAGATATGGGTGCGGACCTCATCCTCTGTGGAAAGGAGTCATTAGACAAACGGAACGGTCAGGTTGGCGCCTTCGTTGCCCATCATCTCGGAATGCCGTTCGTGTCTGCCATTGTGGACCTTACCGTTACGGACAACGCCACTGCAAGGGCCCTAAGGATTGCTGGCCAGGGGGTACGTGAGGCCGTCGAATGCCCTCTACCGGCGGTCTTTAGTGTGGAGCTTGGGCCGCATGAGCCACGCCTTGTCACCTATGAGGGCAAGAGACGAGCTCGATCCATCAAGATCCAAAGGCTGGACTATCGCGAGTGGATCGGCGCACGTAAGACGATTTCCATGGGGATTATCCCACCACGCCCCCGCCCGAAAAGGGTTCCCACGCCTGACAGCGGTCTCGAGGCCTTTTACCGGATCGGGCAATTGTTCATGGGAAGCCGGGTTGAAAAACAGGGGGCAATCCTGAGAGGCGGTCCCGAATCGCAGGCAGAGGGGATCATATCCTTTTTAGAGGAACATGGCTTCTTAGAATTCAAAAAGGTCCCAAAAAAGGAGTAAACAACATGGGAAGCATTACCAGCCAGGAGCTTAAGGGGAAGGGCGCTATGATCACCGGGGGTGCACGGACCATTGGTCTTGCGATTGCAAAGGCGCTCGCATCCAGAGGGGCTTCTGTGGCCATAGTCGATATTTGCCATGATCTCGAGACCATCCCTTACAGGCTCTCCTCCATGAGCGACCTGAACCGTGCCGTAGAAGAGGTATCCGCCCTTGGTACCACGGCCCTGGGTTTGACCTGTGATGTGCGCAGCGAAGGCCAGGTGCAGGCTACGGTCCAAAGGGTGATAGAGGAATTCGGACACCTGGATATTCTGATCAATAATGCGGGCGTTATCTCCCTTT
>CAZRQO010000057.1:0-2651 GCA_964602425.1 Candidatus Woesearchaeota archaeon
TGTAACTCCTCTTTCTCTTTCTTCTTTAATCTTGTCCATAATATAAGCAAATTCAAAACCAGCTTTACCATGTTTAGCAGCCTCTTCTTTAAGTTTAACCATTTGCTGTTCAGAAATAGCACCAGACTCAAACATTGTTCTCCCAACTATGGTTGATTTTCCAGCATCAACATGCCCAACGAAAACAACATTCATGTTTGGTTTTGTTCTAGCCATTTTTTTATTAAAATATTTTGTATGTTATTTTATGAAAAAAAGTATTTATAAACCTTTCTGTATTAAATTCCTCTCGACGACAAATTCATTTTCAAAAGATATTTATACTTATTTTATTATAAAATACAATGATTTCAGAAGTATTTCAACAATTAATTTTAGGAATAATTCAGGGAGTTACAGAATGGCTTCCAATAAGTTCTAGTGGAATGACAACATTAGTTATGAGTAATTTTTTTGGAATTACTAAGGTAAATGTACTTATACAACAATCTCTATTTTTACATTTTGGAACTTTTTTTGCAGCCTTAATTTATTTTAGAAAAGAGGTTAGAGAATTAACCATCTCTTTTTTTAATTATAAAAAAGCAACTCCTGCTACAAGAAAAACTTTAATGTTTTTAGTAATAACAACAATTATTACTGGAATTATTGGCATCTTTCTTATGAAATTTTTATTAGGAAACAATCTTAAATTAACTGGAAAAACAATTACTTTTGCAGTTGGATTTTTATTAATGATTACAGGAGGATTACAATTAGCATCGAGAAAAAGAGGTTTAAAAAAAGAAAGAGATATAAAAATTCATGATTCTATTATCCCCGGTTTAGCTCAGGGTCTTGCAGTCTTACCTGGAATCTCAAGATCTGGAATAACTACATCCACCCTTTTATTAAAAAAGTTTGATGATACTTCTGCTTTAAGATTAAGTTTTTTAATGAGTTTGCCAATTGTGCTTTTAGGAAATATTTTTATTAATCTTCCAGATATTACCTCGACATTTACAACAGCATCTTTTATTGGATTAATATCTGCCTTTATCCTCGGAATTTTAACAATTCATATATTAATGAGGCTTTCAAAAAGAATTAATTTTGCATGGTTTGCAATAATCTTTGCGATACTGATGATGCTCAGCATTTTAATTTAATAAATAAAAAAATAAAAATAAAAATTTCTGTCAGAAGTTACTTCTTTTTTTTCTTCTTAGCTTTTTTCTTTGCTTTCTTTTTAGCCATCTTTTAATACCCCTTTTTTAATAAAATAATAAATTATTATAATTATTTAAACTTTTTTACTTTTATTTAAGCATTATAACCTACAAAATCTATTGGTTTACCTTCATATGGTCTATGAATTGTTGTTCTGAGAGTTCCTTCATTTTTATTATCTCTTACTTCTCCAACAATCTTAGCTTTATTATCTCCTCTAGCATTTACTAATTTAACAACATTCTCGGCATCTGTTAAAGTAGGGACAACATATCCAAATCCCATTCCCATATTTTGTTTTCTATATGCAGTTTCAGGATCCCAACCAGATTCCTGAATTAATAGATTATGTATTGGCAATGGATCAAGGGGATCTGTAATTTCAAAACTAACATTCTCTCCTGCCCTATTAAAGTTCATTAAACCATTTCCTGTTATATTAACACCATATACATCTCTACCAAGCATTCTTCCTATTTCTGCAGCTTCTCTTAAATATAATGCAGTAGGAGCTTGCATAGCTTCTAAAACTGTTTTTCCTTTTAATATGTCTGGCTTATCATCAAATTGCCACTTACCTTTATACTGGCTTTTCCACTCTTTTCTATACTCTACTTCTGGAGTAAATAAAACATGTCTAGCTCCTGTATAACCATTACTATGTAATCCTGTAGAAGATACCCCAACTATTTTATAACCTAGTTGAGGATTTATTATTGGAACTCTATCTTTTTCAATAAATCCAGTCATCACAACACCTATATCAAACCCTTTTCCCTTAACTCCCAAATTAATCATCTCGTCTAGCGATGCTGTTTCTATCTTACCTATATTTAGATTAAATGGGGCGTCAGGAATAATTATTTGTTCTAAAGAATTCCTAATACCTTTCATAATTTCCCCCATATGCTGTTCTTCAACTGGTGTCTGACAAGCAAGGTATAAATCAAGAGCATCAGGATACCCATTAATAATTGTGGCAAAGTCATTAGCATTCATTGCTATTCCATCTTGCATCTGTGAAGCATAATCTCCAGACCACGGAGCAAAAAATAATTTTGTACCAACACCATCAACACAGTGAACAGAGTAATGTTTTGGATGGACAACATCATTTTGCCTCATCTCAACAAAGAAACCTTTTCCACCAACTCTTCTATCCCATAACCAAAGAACATTAAGAGCCTCTTTTCCTGCAGCAATAGCCATCTCTTCACTTTGTTCATAATTTGCTGTATCTTTTCCCATTTTATTATTTATTAAAATGTATAGAGAATTTTATTTAAAAGTATTATTGCAATAGAATTACTGATTTTCAGCAAGACCTTTTCTATTCCTAATCTTTCTAATTACTTCGTCTTGCATCCCTCTGGGAACAGGTTCAAATAACTGATCTTTTATAGAAGAAGTTCCTCTTCCTTCAGTTGCACTTCTAAGGTCAT
>CAZRQO010000058.1:0-2613 GCA_964602425.1 Candidatus Woesearchaeota archaeon
CATCTAATCGCGCTAACCGTGCCATGGTGATAGTCTGTCAAAAACTTCACGTGGTTTCAAGCACGTTCTGCACGAACGTACCCTTTTTCTTTATGGTGCACTTGCAACTTGAATTCACCAAATTGATATTACCTGTCTGAAACGTGAGCAAAAGCACCGTTTTAAATGTGGCCATTGTAATATCAGGACATAGTTAACCATTTTCGTTTTCAACGATTTTCTTGACTTTTCGAAAAATAGGTCATGGAATAAGGTAGAAATAAGCTATTCGATAAGACTCCTTCTAATATAGTTCAAGGCATATTGAGTCCCTTGACTGAGAGGGACCAAAAGTTCGGAAAGTATTTTGATATCTGTACAGACAACAAAGCCTCTCTTGCTACAAAGTATGCACCAAGGATTCTTGGTTGCGCAAAACGCGGGATCAGAGTATCTTCCACACATGGATATTGGCCAACTCTCCCCCCATTTCGACTCGGACCTAACAACACCCAATAGCTCAATTGCTCTTTATAACTAACACAAGGCCAAATCTATAATCAGCAGATGCTGGACTGGGCCATTGCAACCCGTATGGATCCGGCAAAGGAGGTGATCATTATTCCGTAGGTGGGGGTCTATCCCCTGAATCCAGCTGCTTCCCATCGCAGTGAATCCGGTGAGACCGGTTTCACGGAGTTTGCATACATCGGAAAAACGGGCATTGACGCCACCAAGAAGACCGCCCTGGAGAATCGGCGGCCCACTGGGATCCCTGTGAAGCCTGGCCCTGATGACCTGAAACGCGTTCTTGATAACTAAAATTCTTACGGGTTGGATTAAAAGGCGTCCCATTGTTTTTTTCACCTTTCCTAATCGTCTCGGAAATGCTATCTGAATGTTAGCTGGATTCAAATCACATCGGCTTGAATGATGCAGACAGTGAATCATGCTGTTGGAAGATCGAGATGACGAGAATACCCTGCAATTTACGGCGGGAATGAATGAGGTGAAGGAGTATGGGGAATGCAATCACTCAGTGCCTTTTTAGGATGCCCCGCCTTTCAAGGCGGGGAGGCTCAGAAGTGAGGCCGGATTCTCTTCTTCCCCATTGAATTCACCCAGGATCGTGCATCTTGGACCCATAATTATTAACCTATCAATCCACCATTGCTTTACGCCGATCATTATTTGGAGCAAGGCCTTTAAGGTATACGTGTAATTTACTCACAGCCCGCTGGGGGAGGTCTTTTTTTAACCATAATTCATTTTAAAAAAAAGGAGGGAACAAATGAAAAGGCAACTTCACCGGATAATAGCGATTGGAGCGCTTGTAGGTTTAACCATAATGCTTTCAGTGGTGCCCCAGGTCACGGCACAATCCTTGCCTAAAAAAATCGTCTTTGGGGCCAATCCACCCGGATCCTTATATTATGTCATGGCAGCCGGCTTGGCCAAGGTCATCAGTGCTCACACGCCGATGAAGGTCGAGGTGTTCCCGCAGGGGGCAACCGTATGGTATCCCATGCTGGACAGCAGGGAAGTGGACTTCGGTATTAACGTCCCGGGAGATATTCTCACTGCCTACAAAGGAGAGGCCATTTACGAAAAACCGACCAAGGGGAAAGGCTTTTACTTGAGGACACTCATGCTCGGGAGTCCTCTTAGGGTCGGCTTTCTCGTGCCGGAAAATTCAGACATAAAGGGTCCTCAGGACATTAGGGGCAAGAGAGTGCCCGTCGATTATGGTGCCTTCTACTCCGCTACCCTTACTGTTCGCGCTTTGCTCGCGAATGCCGGCCTAACCTCCAAAGACGTGAAAGGACTCACCGTCACCACCTATGTCGCAGGGGTTCGCACCCTGATAGAAGGGAGATCGGATTTGGCCATGGGATCTGTGGGGAGCGGGATCACGAATGAATTAAAAACGGCACGGGGCGCACGATATCTTGATCTTGATACCTCACCGGAGGCGGTTGCCAGGATGCAGGAGGTTCACCCCGGCTACTATCCAATCAAAGGGAACCCCGGTCCGGCAGGTTTGGCCAAGGAAACGATCGTTATGGGCAAGGATATCACTCTTATTGCCGGCATGCATCTCTCTGACGATGTAGCCTACCAGATCACAAAAGCCTTATGGGAGAACTATAAGGAACTAGCGCCGATTCACCCCGGGCTTAAGCTCTGGACGCCCAACAGATTTGCTTCCACCCGCGCGGTGGTGCCCTATCATACGGGGTCCATCACGTTTTATAAAGAACAGGGGGTATGGACCAAAGAACTCGAGGAACACCAAAAGAAACTCCTGGCCATAAAATGATCCTGAGGCGAAGCCTTCCTCCAGGGGAGGCTTCGCACCAAAAGTACGATGGCCGATATGCCTGCCAACGACAAAGGGGGTTCAGACCCTGCCCGGAAATTCAGACAGCCCAAGGGGATCATAGGCGTTTTCGCGAAAACGACGCTTGGCATCATTCCCATTATTGGAACGGTTTATGTAACGCACCTTCCTGAATACCTGAACATAGCCATATATAAGGAACAGTACTTAGGTTTTATTTTATCCCTTCTGCTGCTTGCGACCTATCTCACCGTTCCGGCCACAAAGGCCGCCTCAAGAGAGAAGATGCCCTG
>CAZRQO010000059.1:0-2555 GCA_964602425.1 Candidatus Woesearchaeota archaeon
TCTTGAGGCTTCATCTCTCACAACATTTGGAAGATTTAGGTAGGATGCTATGACTCTTAGTTCTGCCATTGCAAGTCTTAGGTTTCTTTCAATTGAAGTTGAGACTCTTTCCTGCCATTTTTTTAATCTTAGAAATTTTCTAGTTTGGCCTGGTTTTAGTTTGTAAATATCAGAAATCTCTCCAACATTAGTTGTCAATCCCTTGTCAAATTTTTGCATGCTCATTGGAGCACCACCACGACCTTTTTTCTCTGTTTTGTCAAATTTTCCTGATAAATCAATACCAGTATCAACCATTTTCTCTTCAACAACTAAGCCGCAGTCATTACAAATAACTTCACCGAGATGAGGATCGTGTGTGAGATTTATACTGCCACACTCAGGGCATTTTTTTATACCAGTCATATTTTTAGAAATTTTATTTAATAGTAAGATTTATAAATAGTTTCCCTTTATAAAGCTTTTTATTTTTAGAATTACTCAATAATTACGCCATTAAGAACACTTTCTTGTGTTGGACGATTAGTTATTTTAACTTTTCCTAAATCTGTTTCAACAATCGTGCCTCTTGTGATTATGTTTTGTCTAGCTAAGAATCGATTTGAAGGAGTTTCTATAACATTTTTTATTTTTGCTTTTTTACTTTTCCCCTTTGTCTGAATATTTACTTCATTTATCTGAAGTAAGAAGGTCTTTTTATTTCCTCCTTTAATTCTTTTTGCTCTTTTCTTTTTTTCTCCTAGCTTAACTATTCTTTTTTG
Source organism: Candidatus Woesearchaeota archaeon (assembly GCA_964602425.1). Classification (GTDB taxonomy): domain Archaea; phylum Nanobdellota; class Nanobdellia; order Pacearchaeales; family GW2011-AR1; genus WJLC01. The sequence goes on from CAZRQO010000059.1 coordinate 762, forward strand.
TCCTGGTAATTCATACAGTTTCTTTTTCCTTCTCTTTATGTACTTTCCTCCAGATACTTTTTTTCCTTTTTTCATAGTAATCTGTTTGGTTTTTTATTTAAATAGCTTTCTATATCTTCTCTAAAACACTCTTTAATTTTCCTGAGCTGATAGGTGGCGGAGTTTTGAAAATCCATTTTCTACATAAGAAATAATAGCCTATTGCATAGGGAATAGAAACCACAATTATTGCTAGAAAATAATTATATTCAAATATTATTAAACTGTTTAAAAAATTTGTTACAAAATAAACAATTATTATGTTGGGTATATAAATCCCAATAGTTACTGCGGTGAATTTTATTAAATTTTTAATCAAATTCTTCTTTCTTCTTTTAAAAGTTATATATTCATTGTAAAAAGATAATAATATTGTCACTAAAATCAGTGAAATTAAATAAGACCATATATAAAATAAATTTAAAAATTCTGTTAATAAAAGGATTAAAATTAATTGTAACCAAAAGGCTAGATTATTGCCTATTGCAAATATTAAAAATTTTTTTATCTCTTTAAATAGACTTTCCATTATAAAAGGAATTAATCTTTTTTTATTAACCTTTCTTTTTATGTTTGTCGACTATAAAAACATTTATAAACATTTTTTACAGGATTAGATTATGGTTACTGGAATTGATCGACCTTTAGATTTATTGAACAATTCTAAGGGACAAGAAGTGTTGGTGCAATTAAAAGGAGACAAACAATTTGTTGGGACTCTTATTGCATTTGACATCCACATAAACTTAGTTTTGGACAGTACAAAGGAAATGCATAACGGCGAGATAAAGAAAAACCTCGGGTTGACTTTTCTTCGAGGAGATACAATAATTTTTGTTTCTCCAGCTTCTACAGCATTAAAGAAATAAGCGTTATAACTGTTTAAATTTTCGCAAGTTGGGTTCTAAAACATCCAACAATCTAGTGGCAACTTTCATAAGCTATTTAAATATCCTTTACTATTTCTCTTTTATGATGAAAATAACTTTTTTAGGAACCTCTGATTGGATTCCTACTGCAAAGAGAAATCATACTGCTATATTACTGAGCTATGATGGAGAGAATATTCTTGTTGATTGTGGTGAAGGGACTCAGAGACAATTTAGAAAAGCAGGAATAAGCCCTACTAAAGTAACTAGACTTTTGATTACTCACTGGCATGGGGACCATGTTTTAGGCATTCCTGGATTATTGCAGAGTCTGGCTCTGCAAGGGTATAAGAAAACTCTTTATATATATGGTCCTAAAGGAACTAAGAAATTTATGAAAGAGGTTCAGAGAGTTTTTGTTTACCAAAAGCATAGAGTGGTTATTAAGGTTGAAGAGGTTTCTGGCAAGTTCTTTGAAACAAAGGATTTTTATTTAGAAGCTAAACCAATGGTTCATGGAACTCCATGTAATGCTTATACTTTTGTAAAAAAAGGACAGCTTAGGATTGATAAAAAGAAATTAAAGAAATATAAAATTCCATCAGGACCTTTATTGTCTAGATTAAAACATGGAAAGAATATTACATATAAGGAAAAAAAATACTTAGCTAAGGATTTAACATATAAACAAGGAGAGAGTAAAATCTCTTTTATATTTGATACTGCTATGAATAAAAATATTATCCCCTTTGTAAAAAATTCTGATTTACTTATTTCTGAATCCTCTTTTAGTGATGAAATTAAGTCTAAAGCTAAGGAGTATAAGCATCTAACTGCTAAACAAGCAGCAGAAATAGCTAAAAAATCTAGTTCAAAGAAATTAATT
>CAZRQO010000060.1:0-2542 GCA_964602425.1 Candidatus Woesearchaeota archaeon
AGGCAGCCGTGTCGGTGGGCGGCCGGGACCGGGTCAAGGCGGAGAAGGTCACCGATGACGTTGTGCGGATGCTCGAACGTCGCCAGCGCGGAGACAGCATTCCCACCGTGGAAGAGGTGCAGGATCTGGTCGAGAAAGCCCTTATCGAACGGGGTCACGCCAAAACCGCAAAAGCCTATATCGTCTACAGATACGAACATGCCTTGAAGCGCTCAGGCCGCAAGAGCATGACCTACTCGGCGGACAACATCCCGTATGAAAAGCTCTGGGAGGCACTGTCCTGGGCGGTGGATCACGACTGCGTGCGCCTGGGGCAGATCGCCGAGAGCATCCGGGAGGAGCAGTACGGGCGGCTGATCCGCGACTGTGAGGAGTTCTACGCCCAGGAGCTGAACCGGGCCGTAGGCAAGCTGGGGGAACGTCTGGACACCGTGAAGATGGTGATCATTGCCGGACCCTCCTCTTCGGGAAAAACAACGACCACCATCAAGGTGGAACAGCAGCTGAAGCCCAAGGGGTACCGCTTCGTTCCGATCAATGTCGACCATTTTTTTCTCGATCTCGCGGACCATCCCAAGGATCTTAGGGGGGATTATGATTTCGAAACACCCCAGGCCCTCGATATTCCGGCGATCAACCAAACCTTCAGCGCCCTGCTCCAGGGCCAACGGGTGGACGTCCCCTTCTACAACTTCAAAACGGGAAAACGGGAGGGTACTTCGGGGCAGCTTCAGCTGGGGGAGGGGGATATCCTGCTGGTCGACTCGCTTCATGGACTGTATCCCGAGATGACCGAAGGGATCCCGGAGGAGCGGAAGTTCCGCCTCTATATCGAGACTCTCTCTCAGATCAAAGACCACAACAACCAGTTCGTTCGCTGGGCGGACATCCGGCTGCTGAGACGAATGGTGAGGGACATGCTGTTTCGCAACTACAGCCCGACCCAAACGATCCGTCACTGGCACTTCGTCCGCCGATCCGAGCTGCGCTACATCGTGCCGCGTCTGCGGGAGGCCGAGGTGATTGTCAACAGTTTTCTGCCCTACGAGATACCCATCATGAAGCACCGGGTGGGGAGCCTGTTTCCGGAATACTTAAGGGAGTTCAAGGAGGATCCGGACAGCGCCGATGCCTACGACAGAGCGCTGCGTATCCACCGGATTTTCGAGCAGGTACCGGCCTGGGCGGAGGAGCAGATCGTACCCGGGGATTCTCTGCTGAGGGAGTTCATCGGCGGAAGCGAGTACGAGTACTGAGAGGGTATGCCCGTCCCGAAGATATTTTCCAAACTTAGAAAGGAATCCGTGCGTGAGCGAAAACAGCAAAAACAGTGCTGCCCTGCAGCGACTGAGAGAGATCGACCGGGAATACCGGCTTCTAAGTCACGCTGCGGCGGTCCTGCACTGGGACCAGGAGACCTACATGCCCGAGGCAGCCGTGCGGGATCGGGCCGAACAGCTGTCCCTCTTGAGCGGACTGATGCACGATCGCATCACCCAGCCCCAGATCGGGGAGCAGCTCACCGCCTTGGGCGTTGCTTTTGAGCAGGACCCGGTTCCCCGGGTTCCGGAGACCTTTCGAGGGATCGAGCGAGCCTTCCTGCGTGAGCTCGCCCGGCAGTACCGTAGAAATTCCAAGATACCGCGGCGGGTCGTGACGGAGCTGGCCAGACAGACGGCGATCGGCCAGCGGGTCTGGGTGGAAGCCCGCAAAGCCGCGCAGTTCAACAAGTTTTCCGGTCAGCTCGCCGTGATTCTTGCTCTGGTTCGGGAGGTCAGTTCCTGCCTGGGATTCGAGGATCATCCCTACGATCCCCTGCTCGACGAATTCGAACCCTGGCTGAAGACCGCCGAGGTCGGGGAGGTATTCGCGGGTCTGCGGGAGGGTTTGAAGCGACTGCTCGACAGGATCAAGGGATCCGGGAAAACCGTGGACACCGAATACTTAAGCCGTACCTATGAGATCGAGAAACAGAAATCCTTCGGTCTCAGGGTCCTCGAGGCCCTCGGCTTCGATTTCAAGCGGGGTCGACTGGACGAATCGGCGCATCCCTTTACCACGACCCTGGGAAGCGATGATGTGCGCATCACCACCCGCTACGACGACAGGTTCCTCCCCTCAGCCATCTTCGGAACGATCCACGAGTGCGGCCACGGCCTGTACGAATTGGGATTCGATCCAAGCATAAGGGGGACGCTCCTCGCCGAGGGTGCGTCCCTCGGCCTGCACGAGTCCCAGTCGCGGATGATGGAGAACATGATCGGTCGCAGCCTTCCCTTCTGGACCCATTTCTACCCGCCCTTGAAGAGGCTGTTTCCCGATTCTCTCGCAGATGTGGATCTTCGCCGTTTCTACGAGGGCGTCAACCGGGTAACGCCGTCCTTCATTCGCGTAGAGGCGGACGAGGTCACCTACAACCTGCATATTCTGCTGCGCTTCGAGCTGGAGAAGCAGCTGATCAGCGGTGAGTTGGCCGTGGATGACCTTCCGGCGGCCTGGAACGCCAAGATGGAAGAGCTGCTCGGTCTGAAGCCTCCGGATG